>CAMBRJ010000054.1 GCA_945870175.1 Gemmatimonas phototrophica | reverse complement strand
ACGACCAGCGTATCGAGGCGCGTGCGCGCCTTCTCGAGATGGCGGCGCACTTTCGCATCAGCTTTGTGCCAGTGCGTCATGAACGCCACCGGATCGCGGTCGAACGCGTCGCGGCGCTTGATCACGTCGATGCGCGTCGCGATGACCGTGGGCGTGCGCACGTCGACCGCGAGACCGAAGCGGTCGAGCAGCTGGGGCCGGAGTTCGCCTTCTTCGGGATTGCCGCTGCCGATCAGCACGAAGCGCGCGGGATGGCGAATGCTCACGCCTTCACGCTCGACCACGTTCTCGCCGGTGGCGGCCGCGTCGAGGAGCAGGTCGACGAGATGATCCTCCAGCAGGTTCACTTCGTCGACATACAGGAAGCCGCGATGGGCGCGGGCCAGCAGGCCGGGCTCGAAGGCCTTTTCGCCCGTCGTCAGCGCCTTCTCGAGGTCGAGGGCCCCGACCACGCGGTCTTCGGTCGCGCCCAGCGGGAGATCGACGACGGGCACGGGCGCCAACACCGATTTGGCGTGCCCACCGGCCTCGGCGCGGGCGCGACACTCGTCGCAGCGCGCGCCGTTGGCCTGCGGGTCACACCCATAGCGACACCCCGCCACCACCTTCATGGGGGGCAAGAGCCCAGCCAGCGCGCGCACGGCCGTGGACTTTCCGGTGCCGCGGTCGCCAAAGACCATGACCCCACCGATCGAGGGATCGACGGCCACCAGCAACAGCGCCAGTTTCATTTCATCCTGGCCTACGATAGCGCTGAACGGAAAAACTGGTCGCATGCGGGCTCACAGAGGTTCGTGCGGTGGCCTCGTCGTGGCCAATCCACCGCTGACGACGTTAGAATCAGGGCGTCATGGTCGCAAGAGGTTTACGTCTTAATGTGTACACTTTTCTTGACACTCCCGTTTCCTCTGCTTATCGTCGGCCGTGATCCCTCCCGAGCATGCCCTGACGGCCCCCCAGGTCCCGGCCGCGGCGACTGAGCGCGCCAAAACCCCAAACGCCGCCCAGCCCGCCCCTGCACTTGGCGCGGCGGCCATCGCGCAGCCGTCCGCCTGGCACGAGCGCATCCGTGATCGGTGGAACGCGCTCGTTGCCACCGAACCGTTTCAGCGATGGAGCGCGCGGTTCCCGCTCACGCGAGCGGTCACCATGCGGAGATCCCGGGCGCTGTTTGATCTCGTGTCGGGGTTTGTGTACACCCAAACCCTGCTCGCCTGCGTCGAACTCAACCTGTTCGAGTACCTCGCCGGCGGCGCGCGTACGCTGGACGAGATTGCCGAGCACACCAACCTGTCTCGGGCCAGCACGGAGCGGCTGCTCAACGCGGCGGTCTCGCTCCGCCTCATGATGAAGCGTCGCCACGAGCGCTACGCCCTTGGCGCGTTGGGGGCCCCGCTCGTCAGCAACACCGGGGTGCTCGCCCTGATTCGGCATCACCGGATGGCCTATCAGGACCTCAGCGATCCCGTGGCGCTGCTCCGTCAGGGCGCCGATTTCCGCACCGAGCTCTCCCGCTACTGGTCGTACGCCGACGCGCCGCGGCCGCAGCAAATCGACGACGCCCGCGTCGCGGCGTACTCGGAAATCATGGCCGATACGCTCCCGCCCGTCGCGCACGACGTACTCGACGCCTACGACCTGTCGAAGCATACCTGCCTGCTCGACGTCGGCGGTGGGGAGGGCGTGTTCCTGTCACTCGTGGGACACCGACACCCCCGTCTGCAGCTCCGTCTGTTCGACTTGCCGGCCGTCGCCGCCCGCGCGAAAGTGCGCCTCGGTCAGGCCGGTTTCGCCGATCGCGTAGCCTGCCACGGGGGCAATTTCCACGCCGATGCCCTCCCCACCGGCGCCGACGTGATTTCACTGGTGCGCGTGCTGCTCGACCACGACGACGAGTCCGTGCTGCGCCTGCTGAAGCGGGTCCGGGCCGCCCTGCCGAGCGGCGGTGTCCTCTTGATCGCGGAAGCGATGGCAGGCGTCCGTGGCGCGGAAACCGTCGGTGACGCGTACTTCTCGTTCTACCTGATGGCGATGGGGAAAGGCCGAGCGCGGCGAGCCTCCGAGCTGCACCAGATGCTGCAGGCGGCCGGCTTCCGCCGCAGCCGCGAAGTCTCCACGCGCTTTCCGATTCAGACCGGCCTGATCGTCGCCGAAGCCTGACGGCGGCAAGCCGTTCCGTTGGCGCTGGTGCGCTTCAGCACCAATCCCGACAAATCCAGTCATCCAATGTTGACAGTCTTGGGTGTCAACAACACGTTACACCTCGTGAAGACCACCGCCGTCGTTTTCGAACAGCCCCAGCAGCTTTCCGTCCGCGAGCTCACCCTCGTCCCCGCCACTGACGCCGATGTGCTGGTGGCGATGCGCTGGTCTGGCATTAGTACGGGCACCGAGCGCATGCTCTGGACCGGCACGATGCCTCCCTTCCCTGGGCTCGGCTATCCCCTCGTGCCCGGGTATGAAGGCGTCGGAGAGATCGTCGAGGCGGGTCCCGCGTCCGGTCGCACCGTCGGCGACCTGGTTTACATCGCCGGCTCTCGCGGATTCACCGACGCGCGCGGCCTCTTTGGTGGGCAGGCCTCCTTGGTGGTGGTCCCCGGCACCAAGACCGTGGGGCTCGACCCCGCACTCGGAGAGAACGGCGCCCTGTTTGCGCTGGCCGCCACGGCCCACAACGCCCTCTGTGCCGTGGCCCCCGGCGGGTCGCCGCGCGACGTGCCGGAGCTGTTGCCGGAGCTGATCGTCGGCCACGGGGCACTGGGTCGGCTCATCGCGCGCCTGGTGGTGCTGTACGGCGGCAAACGGCCGACCGTGTGGGAGATCAACCCGGTGCGCATGGCTGGCGCGCGCGGCTACGACGTCATCCACCCAGACGCCGACACCCGCCGCGACTATCGCACGATCTGCGAAGTGAGCGGGGCCAACGGTTTGATCGACACGCTGGTGGCCCGCATGGCCCCCGGCGGTGAGATCTGCTTGGCGGGTTTCTACAGTGAGCCCGTGAGTTTCACCTTTCCGCCCGCGTTCATGCGACAGGCCCGTTTTCGCATCGCCGCGCAGTGGAAGGAGTCCGACCTCCAAACGATCGCGGCGCTGGCCAACTCGGGAGCGCTCGCGCTCGACGGGTTGATCACGCACCGCGAAGCAGTATCCCGTGCGGCGGACGCCTACACCACGGCGTTCGGCGATCCTCACTGTGTCAAGATGATCCTCGACTGGAGAACGGTTGCATGAGTGAAAACGGTACCAACTCCGCCAACGGCGCCCTGCATCAGTTGCACTCGAGCATGCGCGATGAAGCCGCGACTGCGCCCGATGCGGTGCACACCGGTCCGGTCACGAAAGAGACGCAGATCATCGCGATCTACGGCAAGGGAGGCATCGGCAAGAGCTTCTCGTTGGCCAATCTTTCCTATATGATGGCGCAGCAGGGTAAGAAGGTGCTGCTCATCGGCTGTGACCCCAAGAGCGACACGACGTCGTTGCTCTTCGGCGGACGCGCCTGCCCTACGATCATCGAAGTGTCGTCGCGGCTCAAACTCGCCGGCCAGCAGGTGTCCATCAGCGACGTCTGCTTTAAGCGCGACGGCGTGTTTGCCATGGAACTCGGCGGCCCCGAAGTGGGACGTGGCTGCGGCGGACGCGGCATCATTCATGGTTTCGAAATCCTCGAGAAGCTTGGCTTCCACGAATGGGGCTTCGACTTCGTGCTGCTCGACTTCCTCGGCGACGTGGTGTGCGGTGGCTTCGGATTGCCGATCGCGCGCGACATGTGCCAGAAGGTGATCGTCGTCGGATCGAACGACCTACAGTCGTTGTACGTGGCCAACAACGTCTGCTCGGCGGTGGAGTACTTCCGCAAACTCGGTGGCAATGTGGGCGTGGCCGGCATCCTGATCAACAAGGACGACGGCACCGGCGAAGCCGAAGCGTTCGCCGCCAAAGCGGGCATCCCGATTTTGGCGAAGGTTCCCGCCAACGACGACATCCGCAAGAAGAGCGCGAACTACGAGATCATCGGCTTCCCCGGTGGTGAGTGGGGCCCGTTGTTCGGTGAACTCGCGCAGGCCGTCGCCGACGCACCGCCCGTGCGCCCGAAGCCGCTTACGCAGGACGAGCTGCTCGGCCTGTTCGCGGCCAGCCAGGTCGGTGGCAACGTGGTGCTCGAGCCGGCCACGATGTTCGACCTCGTGGGTCGCGAAGACGTCACCAAACCGTCGCTCGAAGTCGTGTACGACACCGTTTGATCCCGAGACCGACATGAACAGCGACATCAACAGCGGTGAAGTCGTGTACGACGACGCGGGCCGTACGCCTACGGCGAACGATGCCGACCAGCCTTCCTCACGCACGTTGCCCGTCCTCGACGGCAGTGCGATCAACACCGCCGCCACGGCCGCCGACGGACTTGGCTGTCACGCGGGCGCCGACGAAATGCTCGCCGCGGCGAAAGCCGCGGGAAAGAGTGAGACCCTCGATCGCTACGCCGCTGACTATCCGAAGGGACCGCACGATCAGCCGCAGAGCATGTGCCCCGCGTTCGGTTCGTTGCGCGTCGGACTGCGCATGCGCCGCACGGCCACGATTCTGTCAGGCTCCGCGTGCTGCGTGTATGGTCTCACGTTCACGTCGCACTTCTACGGGGCGCGACGCACGGTGGGCTACGTGCCGTTCAACTCCGAGAGCCTCGTCACCGGACAGCTCTTCGAGGACATTCGCGATGCGGTGTTCAAGATGGCCGATCCGGCGCTGTATGACGCCATTGTGATCACCAATCTGTGTGTGCCGACGGCATCGGGCGTGCCGCTGCAGTTGCTGCCCAAGGAAATCAACGGCGTGCGCATCATCGGCATCGACGTGCCGGGCTTTGGTGTGCCGACGCACGCCGAAGCGAAGGACGTGCTGGCCGGTGCGATGCTGCGCTATGCGCGCACCGAGGCCGAGCTTGGTCCGGTGGCCGCCCCGCGCGGTGGCGTGAGCGAGAAGCCCACCGTCACGTTGGTCGGTGAGATGTTCCCCGTCGACCCCATCGGTATCGCCATGATGCTCGAGCCGATGGGATTGGCCGCTGGCCCCGTGGTCCCCACCCGCGAGTGGCGCGAGCTGTACGCGGCACTCGACTGCGTGGGCGTGGCGGCGATTCATCCGTTCTACACGGCGTCGTACCGCGAATTCACGGCGGCGGGCCGCCCCATCGTGGGCTCGGCTCCGGTGGGCTACGACGGCACCGAAAGCTGGCTTGAATCCATTGGTCAAATGGCGGGCGTGTCGCGCGATCACATTGACGCCGCCAAGAACAAGTTCTTGCCGATGATCAAGGGCGCGCTGGCCAAGATGCCGATCACGGGACGCATCACGATGTCCGGCTACGAAGGCTCGGAGCTGCTGGTGGCGCGACTGCTGGTGGAAAGTGGCGCCGATGTGCGCTATGTGGGCACGGCGTGCCCGCGCACGCCGTACAGCGAAGTGGACCGCGAATGGCTCGCGGCGCGTGGCATTCACGTGCAGTATCGCGCGTCGCTGGAACAGGACCTCGCGGCGTTGCACGAGTTCACGCCCGACCTCGCGATCGGCACCACGCCGGTGGTACAGAAGGCAAAGGAAATGTCGATCCCGTCGCTGTACTTCACCAACCTGATCTCGGCGCGCCCGCTGATGGGGCCGGCCGGGGCCGGTTCACTGGCGACCGTGGTGAACGCGGCGCTTGGCAACAAGGCGCGCTTCGATACCATGACGGCGTTTTTCGAGGGCGTGGGCACCGGCTTCGCGAGCGGGGTGTGGGAAGACGTACCGCAGGATCATCCCGAGTTCCGTGATCACTACAAGCGTCATCTGGCCAAGCTGGCCAAGGCGCGTAAGGCGCAGGAGATGGTCTGATGCTGGTGCTCGATCATGATCGCGCTGGTGGCTATTGGGGCGCGGTGTACGTGTTCACCGCGATCAAAGGCCTGCAGGTCGTCATCGACGGACCGGTGGGGTGCGAAAACCTGCCGGTCACGTCGGTGCTGCACTACACCGACGCGCTGCCGCCGCACGAGTTACCGATCGTCGTCACGGGACTCGGCGAAGACGAACTCGGACGGAATGGCACCGAAGGCGCCATGCGCCGCGCGCACAAGACGCTCGACCCCGAACTCCCTGCGGTGGTCGTGACGGGGTCGATCGCCGAAATGATCGGCGGTGGCGTCACGCCGGAAGGCACGAACATCCAGCGCTTCTTGCCGCGCACCATTGATGAAGATCAGTGGCAGGCGGCCGAACGGGCGCTGTACTGGCTGTGGACCGAGTACGGTCTCAAGAAAGGCATCGCGCCGAAGCGTCGCGAGAAGCAGGAAGGCGACAAGCCGCGCGTGAATATCGTGGGCACCATTTACGGCTACTTCAATTCGGCCAGCGATCTCGCGGAGATCCGTCGGTTGGTGGAAGGCATCGGCGCCGAAGTGAACATGGTATTCCCGATGGGCAGCCACCTGGAACAAGTACCGCGCCTGGTCGATGCCGATGTGAACGTCTGCATGTATCGCGAGTTCGGCCGCATGCTGTGCGAAGCGCTGGAGCGTCCGTATTTGCAGGCGCCGATCGGCCTGCACAGCACGACCAAGTTTCTGCGCACCCTGGGCGAGATGCTGGGGCTTGACCCCGAGCCGTTCATCGAGAAAGAGAAGCACACGACGATCAAGCCGTTGTGGGATCTCTGGCGCAGCGTCACGCAGGACTTTTTCGGCACCGCCAGCTTCGCGATCGTGGCCAATGAAACGTACGCCCGCGGTGTGCGCCATTTCCTGGAGACGGAGATGGGGCTGCCGTGTACGTTTGCCTTCTCCCGTCGTCCGGGCGTGAAGCCCGACAATCAGGCCGTCCGCGAAGCGATCCGCACCACACCACCACTCATGATGTTTGGCAGCTACAACGAGCGCATGTATCTGGCGGAAACCGGCGCGCGATCGATGTATATCCCGGCGTCGTTCCCCGGTGCGATCATCCGACGCCATCTGGGCACGCCGTTCATGGGGTACTCCGGGGCGACGTACTTGATTCAGGAAGTGTGCAACCAACTGTTCGATGCGCTCTTTCACATCCTGCCGTTGGGCACCGAGATGGACAAGATCGACGCCACCCCCGCGCGCATGCACAAGGAACTGCCGTGGGATGACGAAGCCAAGAGCGCGTTTGATGAAATCGTGGAGACGTACCCCATCCTGATCCGCATCAGCGCCGCCAAGCGCCTGCGCGATCTGTCGGAAAGGGACGCCCGCGAACTCGGCGACGACACGGTCACCCGCGACCACGTGCTGGCCTCGCGACGTGGACTGGCCGGCGCCACGGCGTAACGGCATCGCACACGCCCGACCGCGCGGCCCGTCACCGCCACGCGCAACGCCACCGGATCACGTCTCCGGTGGCGTTGCGCGTTACGGCCCCTCGATCCGGGCCAGCACCTCGTCGGGACGCTCCTCGGGGAGGAGATGGCCGCCCGGCACGTCGACCAGGGTCGCCGTAGGCAGCCTGGCGGCGGCACGCCGCAGCGCGGGCAACGGCACCCATCGATCGCCACGCCCCGCGAGCAGCGTGAGCGGCGTGCGCAGGGCGGCCGCGTCCCGCATCAACGCGGGGAGATCCCAGCGGGACATCATGGACAGCGCGGCGTGGACATGGTCAGGCTGCCGACAGAGCCACTCGTAGCGAGCGAATTGGGCCGCCGTGAGGGAGGATCCCGCGCTCTCGAGCATCAGGCGGACGAGCGGCGTGCGCTGCGCGACCCAGGCACCGCCAGCGGCCACCGCGTCCGACTCCACGACGGCCGCGAGCACCGGTGCGACGAGTTGGACATACCAGGCGGGCGGGGCCACAAGCGCCGGACAGACGCCGAGCAGATGCTGAGGCGCGATGTCCCGCTGGAGGGCGAGTTGCATCAGCACGGGCATGCCGGCCGAGTGTCCGACGGCGAACCGGGGGAGCGCATCGAGATGCCGGAGCAGCGCGGCCACCGCCGTGGCCATCTCCGCCAAGCCGAACGGCAGCGGCGCGCCGGCGGCGCGATCCGCGGCCTGCGTAAATCCGTGCCCCGGGAGATCGATGGCGACCACACGGTACCGGCGTGCCAACGAGGCGGTACACGCCGCCCAGGAGTGGGTGGATCCGCCGGTGCCATGGAGCAGGAGGAGGGTCGGCCCGTCCCCTTGTTGCTGCACGTGCCAGCGGATGGCACCGACCGTGTGGAACGACGAGCAGCCTCGATCGGGCCACGCGTCGGGCAGGCGATCGAGAGGAGAGGAGGCCGAATTCGCTGTCATGGGAGGCCATTGCGGAGTCGCTTCAGAGAAAATCGCGGATTGGTGTAAGTTTTCCTTGACGCTGCTCAGTGTCAGGCACAGTTTACACCCGTCTTCAAGAGGTTCCTGCCGTCTCCCACCCGGGGGACGACTCCCCAGCCGCGCGGGACGAGCGCGGCAGCTCGAAAACACTCGGAGGATTCGATGTCGATGTACGAGAAGAGTGGCGGAATGACGGAAGAAGAAGCGATCCGCTTCAACAAGTACTGGATCGCGGGCACGGGCGTGTGGGTGCTGGGCGCCGTGATGGCGCACCTGTTGGCGTGGTCGTGGCGTCCCTGGTTCTAGGCTTCGCCGGACCTTCCCTCTCAACAGCGTATTAGGAGACCACTATGTATCGCATTTGGATCGGGCTGGATCCACACCTGATTATGGGCGGCATCGGCTCGTTCATCGCGGGCGCGGTGTTGTTCATGCACTTGTTTGCGTTTAGCCAGCTGAATTGGCCCTCGTCACTGAAGGCCACTTACGCGAATTCGGCCGCACCTGCCGCC
Organism: Gemmatimonas phototrophica; assembly: GCA_945870175.1. Taxonomy (GTDB): domain Bacteria; phylum Gemmatimonadota; class Gemmatimonadetes; order Gemmatimonadales; family Gemmatimonadaceae; genus Gemmatimonas; species Gemmatimonas phototrophica_A. Next base: position 2,004 of record CAMBRJ010000054.1, on the reverse strand, counting down.
ACCCGTTAAGGAGTCGTCATGCATCGTATTTGGCTGATGTATGACCCGCGTCGAGTGATGGTTGCCGTCGCCGGCTTTGTAGGCGCACTCGCGTTCGTCATTCATTTCATCCTGCTCAGTTCGCAGCGTTACTCGTGGATTGAGAACGGGACGCTGTCCGCCGTGCAGGCACCCGTTGGAGCTTCGTCTCCGGCGATGGCGGCAGAAATGTCGCCGCTCCCGCCCGGCCGGTAACTCTTCGCGCGTCCACGCCGGAGTGGCGATTCGCACGTGTCAGTGCGAAGCCATCTCCGGCCGACGCCAGTCTTAGCCCTCGACGCTCGCTTGGAGAAATCGCCCATGGCGATGCTCAGTTTTGAGAAGAAGTACCGTGTACGCGGTGGAACGCTGATCGGCGGAGATCTGTTCGATTTCTGGTTCGGTCCGTTTTACGTAGGGTTTTTCGGCGTCTCGGCCATCTTCTTTATCGTCCTTGGCACGGTGCTTTGTGTCTGGGGCGCAGCCATGGGTCCGACTTGGAACCTTTGGCAGATCTCTATAGCGCCGCCTGACCTGAAGTATGGTCTGGGCTTCGCTCCGCTCCGCGAAGGCGGACTCTGGCAGATCATTACGATGTGCGCGGTCGGCGCGTTCGGCAGCTGGGCGCTCCGTCAGGCCGAGATCAGCCGAAAGCTCGGCATGGGCATGCACATCCCCTTTGCGTTCGGCGCGGCCATCGTCGCGTACGTGACCCTGGTGGTGATTCGGCCGGTGCTGCTCGGCGCCTGGGGGCACGGCTTCCCGTACGGCATCTTCTCCCATCTCGACTGGGTGTCGAACGTCGGGTATCAGTACCTGCACTTCCACTACAATCCGGCGCACATGATCGCCGTGACGTTCTTCTTCACGAACTGCCTCGCCTTGGCGATGCACGGGTCACTGATTCTGTCCGTGACGAATCCGAAGAAGGGAACGCCGGTTGGCACGAGCGAAACGGAGAATGTCTTTTTCCGCGATCTCCTTGGGTACTCGATCGGCGCGATTGGTATTCATCGTCTCGGTCTGTTTTTGGCCATGGGCGCGGCGATTTGGAGCGCGATCTGTATTGTGATCTCAGGCCCCTTCTGGTCGTCGGGGTGGCCGGAGTGGTGGGGCTGGTGGCTTAATCTTCCGATTTGGCGCTGAGGAGAATCGACCTGATGCTTGAGTACCAGAATCTCTTCACGCGCGTCCAAGTCCGTACCGTTCCCGAGGCGGGTATCCCGATCGAGGATTCGCCGGGCGGACGCGTGGGCACGGGGACCTTCTCGTATCTCGCCGGTAAGCTCGGCGATGCGCAGATCGGACCGATCTATCTTGGCACCGCGGGCACGTTCTCCCTGCTCTTCGGATTCCTCGCCTTCGAGATCATTGGCCTGAATATGTGGGCCTCGGTGGGCTGGGATCCGGTCGAATTCATTCGACAGCTGCCGTGGTTGGCCCTTGAACCGCCGCCACCGCAGTACGGGTTGCACGTTCCGCCACTGCAGCAAGGTGGCTGGTATCTGATGGCCGGGTTCTTCCTCACGGTCAGCATTCTGCTCTGGTGGCTGCGCGTGTACCGTCGGGCCACGGCGTTGAACATGGGCACGCATCTGCCGTGGGCGTTCGCCTCGGCCATCTTCCTGTACTCCACGTTCTTCTTCACGAACTGCCTCGCCTTGGCGATGCACGGGTCACTGATTCTGTCGGTGACGAATCCGAAGAAGGGAACGCCGGTGGGCACGAGCGAAACGGAAAATGTGTTCTTCCGCGATCTCCTGGGGTACTCGATCGGCGCGATTGGCATTCATCGGCTCGGTCTGTTTTTAGCCATGGGCGCGGCGATTTGGAGCGCGATCTGTATCGTGATCTCAGGCCCCTTCTGGTCGTCGGGCTGGCCGGAGTGGTGGGGCTGGTGGCTTAATCTTCCGATTTGGCGCTGAGGAGAATCGACCTGATGCTTGAGTACCAGAATCTCTTCACGCGCGTCCAAGTCCGTACCGT
>CAMBRJ010000053.1 GCA_945870175.1 Gemmatimonas phototrophica | reverse complement strand
GGCCGCACGGTCGACAACGTGTTCCCGCAGGGCGTGCACAACAAGGGCGGCAACTACGGTGCAGATGTGAATCTTCCCGTGGTCACCGACGAGCGGAACAACCCGAACTTCAAGGGTTGCACTGATCGGCTCCCGTGATGACCGCCGAGTAACGAGTACGATGTAAGCAGAAGGGCCCCGAACGGTGAATTGTTCGGGGCCCTTTTGCATACCACCGCGTTGAGACGGCTGGACTTACTTCGGTTCCAGGATCGCGGTCACGCGGTCGGCGATGTCGCTCCAGTGGGCGCGACTGGTCGTGCCGGCCGACGCCACCGCGGCCGCGCGTGCGTCGCGCTGGATTTCACGTAATTGCAGCCGTGCCAGGGCGGGCAGGTCACTTTGCGCGAGTACGGGAGCCGTCACGAAGGGCGTGAATCGCGCGCCGGCGCCACCACCACCTCCGCCTCCGCCGCCCCCGGGAGGTCCACCGGTTGGTGTGGTTGGCGGAGATACGAGCGACTCCAGACGCTGCACATATACGCGCTGCAGCTGACGACGGCCGGCGTCTGGCGCGTTGCCACTGAACACCGTGCGCTTGAGATCGGCCAGGTACTCGGCCAGCGGATACGCGTTCACCACATCGTACTTCTCCGATTCCGCCAAGCGCCCGAGGCGCGCCGGCGTGAGGAGCGACGTGAGCACGCCAGCCTGACGCGTCGACACCACGTTGCTCGGGCCGATGCGCTGGGCGATGCCCGGCGGCGACAGCCACGCCGGCGTCGTGATCACGTTGGAGGCCAAAAACGCCAGCGCCGCCTGCTGTCGCGCCTTGGGCACCAACCGATACACGGCACCGGTCTGCTCTGATGTCTTCAGGTCCACTTCAACGCCGCCCAGCATCGTGGCCACGTGGTTCATGTTGCCGAACCAACGGGATACCGTCTCCTCGTACAGCTCGCGCAGCTCGGTGTAGTCCTCGCCCGGCGTTGAGGTCCACGCCACCAGGTTCGGGATCACGCGCTTGTAGTTCATCGTCGAGAACGTCGACGCCTTGATCGGGTCGTCGCCAAGATCTTCCGTTTGGTTACGCGGATCGCCGGCCGCCAGTTGCTGCGACGCAAAGCGATACGGGAATGCCCCGGTCTGCTGCGTGAGCCAGCGATGCAGCGTGGCCCGCTCGGCCTCCGCCGTCGGCGCGGCGATCACGCGATAGCCCCAGTTGATGGCGAAGTCGTCGAACGGTCCCACGCGACGGATGAAGTCCTTGGGCTGCAAGCCGTCGCCCGGCTGCGCGATGTAGTTCTGGCGCGCGTAGTCCATGATGGTGGCACTCACGCCGTACACGCGCGTGAATGACGGACTGCGCAGCGAGTCGACGGGGAACGACGCCGAGGCGATCATGTTGTGCTGCAGCCCAAGGGCGTGTCCGATTTCGTGCGTGATTACCTGACGCATCGTCTCGCCCATCAGCTCTTCCGGAATGTCGAGGGTGCGCGCCGACGGATTGGCCGCACCGGTTTCCATCATCAGCCAGTTGCGGTACGAGCGCATGTGGTTGTGATACCACGTGATCTCGCTGTTGATGATCTCGCCCGAGCGCGGATCGTGCGTGTGTGGACCGGTGGCGTTGCGCGTGAGGCTCGCTGCCCAGCGCACGACGGAATAGCGCGCGTCGTCGAGGTCGAAATCCGGATCGTCCGTTTTCGACGGGGCATCCTTGGCAAGGATGGCGTTCTTGAAGCCCGCCTTCTCGAACACCTGCTGCCAGTTCTCCACGCCCTCGCGCACGTATCGCTTCCAGCGCGCCGGGGTGGCCGGGTCGAGGTAGTACACGATCGGCTTGATCGGCTCCACCAGTTCACCGCGCGCGTAGGCGGCCGGATCTTTCGGCTCGAGGCGCCAGCGCGTGATGAACTCCTGGCTCTCGGCCTTCAGTACATCGAGCCCGTAATTCACGCGGTCCACCGAGAAGTAGCCCACGCGCGCATCGGCGTAGCGCGGACGCATCGGCGTCTTCGGCAGCAGCACGAACGACTGCCGCGTTTCCATCGTCACCGTACCACCGTCGGCGTCGCTGGGCGGCGTGGCGGCATCGAACGTCTGCACCTGACGCACTTCGATGTTGATCGGGAAGCCGCGCACGCTGCTGATATAGCTGCGCGCCGCGTCGTACCGGCGTACCCCGTACGTACGACGCGCGTTGGCATCGAGACCGGACGTGGCGGGATTGTCGTTCGCAAAAAAGTCGGTCACATCGATCACATACGCTGCGCTATCGCGTCCGAACGCCGCAATCGGAAAGGCGCCGATGATGGCCGGATAGTTGTTCTGCGCCACGCTGCGCGCGATCGGCAGCGAGTCGTCGGCCACGGCGCCCGTGCTCACGCTCTTCAGGAGCACGCGGTCGTTCACGCGATCCCAGCGGACCAGTCGCTCATTCAGCGAACTGCCCGCGCTCTGGAATCCGCCGGCGCCGGCCGGCACGCCCGCCACGCGCGTCACCATCAGGAAGTCGCGCCCCACCAGCGAGTCGGGGACCTCGAAGAAGTGCCGGTCATCCACGCGGTGCACCGTAATGCCGCCTCGCTCGGTGTGCGCCCGCGCCGGGATGACTTGCGCATAGGGGCGCGGCCCACGTCGAGCGGCCGCGCCGGCACCAGCGCCAGCGGCGCCTTCAGCGGGAGGCTGCGCGGCAGCGCCGGCGGGCGGGGTCTGCTGCGCCAATGCGACCGGCGCCGTGGCGGTGCTCGCCGCGGCGGTCAGCAGGACGCCGAGGAGGAATTCACGAGGGAGATGCATAAAGATCCGGTACGGGGAACGGGTCGGGCCAGACGCGCCCGGCAATAGTGCCACCAGCTATACGCAACGGCAACGCTGGGTGATGGAACGCCACCGATGGCCGGTGAAAACCGATCCTCCCTGCCGCTGGTCCGTCCGTTCGATCATCTTCACACACATGCTGCAATCAATACCGAGCTTGCTCGCCTGGATCATGGGGACCAGCCTCGCGGCCATCAGTGGTGCCGTCACCGCCAAGGAGTCCGGCGCGTTCTACGCGATGATGCAGAAGCCCTCCTGGGCCCCGCCCGCTTGGCTCTTCGGCCCGGCCTGGACGCTGTTGTACATCCTGATGGGAACCGCCGCGTGGCGCGTCTGGCGTGACGCGGGGTTTCGCGGGGCCAAGGTCGAGTTGGCGTGCTATGCGCTGCAACTCGCACTCAATATGGCGTGGAGCTACTTCTTCTTTGTCCGACGCACCGGACTTGGTGCCACGATCGAAGTCGTATGCCTCTGGCTCTCGGTTGCCGTCACGCTCGTGCTCTTCTGGCGTCGCGACCAAATCGCCGGGGTGCTCTTCGTGCCGTATCTCGCGTGGGTCACCTTCGCCACCGCGCTCACGGTGTCCGTGTGGCGGCGCAATCCCACGCTGCTGTAGCGCCGTCGGTTCGGCATACGCGCGGCCGGCTTGTCGTGCCGTATAAAGGGACGCAGATCGACCCAAGGTCCCATGCGCCAATGCCGTCATCGCGGTGCAGGCGGTGCGTACCGACGTCGATGCTCTGAGTGGGAGCGCGGTCGAGCGTACTGCGCCGGTACTCATCAATCGTGCTGCTGACTCTTGTGCGCCGTCTCTTTCGTCGCCCGTCGACGCCCGTTTCCCCGCTCGTCCCCTCGCGTGCTCAGGCGCCGGTGCTCCGCCTCCGGCCGGAGCGCGCCGCCCACGATCGTGACGATGCCGCACCGAAATCGTGGGTGCCGCGCGACCTCGGCTTTTGGGTCGAGCGTCGCGACTACGTGCTCGCTAAGCTCGACGCCGAATGGCGGTCCAGCAGCGATGCGGCGAAATGGCCCGACGTCGAAGGCTGGCTGGCGCTGCTCGCCGAAGAACCGGCCGACGTCATCCGTCAACTGCCCGCTGCCGCCCGCGACACGATGGGGCTGTGCGACGACGAGTCACTGTCGCGCGCCCAATTGGCCGATCGCCTCTCCGCCGATCCCGCCCTCGTACAGTCACTGCTCAAGGCGGCCAATGGCACGCTCTACGCCGCCGGCCTCACGTCCGTGCTCCGGCTCGACGCCGCCATCGATCGGATCGGACTCGTCGGGACGCAGGCGGTGGTGCTCGCCACCTGCTTGGATGGGCTGCTCAGTAAGCCGGGCGGCGCGTACGATGCCATGGTCGCGGACGTCTGGTCGCACATGGTCAGTACGGCGCCGCTGGCGCGTCCGCTCGCCACGGCCTGCGGCGCCGACCCCGAAGAAGCCTTCGCCGTGGCGCTTCTCCACGACGTCGGCAAGCTGGTCATGTTCGACCGGATCTCCGAGCTGCGAACCACAGGTCGTCGCCCCATCCAGCTGCCCCAGGCGTGGCTCTCGCTCGCCCTCGCGCACCTGCATGAGCCCCTCGGGGCGCTGGCCGCCCAGCAGTGGGGACTTGGACCGGTCGCCGCCGATGCCATCGGCCTCCACCACCGCCGAGAACGCCCCTCCACCACGCATCCACTGGCGGAGGTCGTGTATTTGGCCGAGCGGGCCGATCACGCTCGGCGCAGCGGCGTCCCGCTCGATTTCGAGGGCATTTGGACCCTCGGGGAGCTCAACGCGGATCAGCCCCAATGTCGGGGGATCCTGGGCCGATACCTGAAGACGGCGTAAAGGATGAGACCACCTTCCGCCGCGGTTGCGTAAAATCTTGGGCCGCTTGCCCGCTATCACGTAGCGCGGAGGCGATTCGCGTCCAATGCTTCCGCGTTGGTTACGGAGACCTTGTCCAACCGTCACTCAGATGGCCGCGAGTTGCTTGGCGCGCGCATCCAAATGGGAGGCGGCATCGTGGTCTTCATCGTAGGGATCGCTTCTTCGGCCGCTCGCTCTCATGGCGTTTCTCCGCTGCACCGCATGTGGATCTAAAGCGTTGGTCGCTGCCTCGCAGTGTCCGCGCTGCAGACACCCGTTCCACCTGCAGAATACTCGCGGTGATCGGGTGAAATTGTCGCGGTGCCGTGGCTGCGGAATCATGCACCGCTTCGATGCCACCTGTCATTGGTGCGGCGTGTTGCCCAAGGCCAGTTGGCAGTCGCCGACCGTGTGGCGCTCCGCCGCGGCCGTGTTGCTGTCGGTCACCGTCGCTGCCGCCGCGTGGCGGTACGGAGCGCCCTTCCGCGTCGATCTCACTCCGGGAGAGAGCGCTGAGTCCGTAGCGTTCAATCAGGTCGCCACCAACGAGGGCGTCACGCCGTCACCGCGTGGACCCGTCGATGTGAGGCGCTCCGCGACGGCGGTGCCGACGAGGCTCGCTGACAGCCTCGCTGACAGCCTCGCCGCCCCCGCGGCGGGCGCCGGCGACAGCATCACGTGGACGCCTGCGGTCGCCCGCACCTGGGTCAACGTGCGCAACGATGCGAGTCGCGGCGGCGTAGTGGTTGGCGTGATTAAGCCCGCCGCGCGCGCGATGCTCGGCACCGATCGCGCCGGGTGGCGTCAGGTGCGTTCCACCGATGTGACAGGATGGGTCGATCCGCGATTGTTCGCACCGGATTCGCTGCGTAGTCGCGGGGAGTGAAGGCGGTCCGATCTCGCATCCAATCTCGCGTGCGAGTTGCCACGTGAGCGCGGGGCGGAGAGCTTTCACACACATGCAGCGACTCCCGTTTCTCTCCCGGCGTGCTTTCACGCTGATCGAAGTGCTGGTGGTGATCGTCGTGATCGCCGTGCTCGCCACCTTTGTGGCCCCCAGTCTCTTTCGCAATGTGAACGACGCCCGTGTGGCGACGGCCAGAGCGCAGATCGAAAGCTTCGGCACCGCGCTCGATGGGTACCGGCTCGACAATGGTCGGTACCCGACCACCACGCAGGGGCTGGCCGCGCTGTGGCAGAAGCCGGTGATCGATCCGCCCAGTGGCTGGACGGAGCCGTATCTGCGCAAGCCCGTCCCCAATGATCCATGGGGCCGTGCGTACCTGTACGTCGCGCCCGGCAAGATAAATCCGGCCAGCTACGATCTGCTCACGTACGGCGCCGACGGTCAGCCCGGCGGCGAACGCGACAACGCCGACATCACCAGCTGGAAGTAGTCGGTGGCTTGGCGCACCCGCTTCGCGCCGGCACCGACCGGGTATCTGCACCTCGGCCACGTCGTCAACGCGATCCATGTGTGGGGCATCGCGCGGGCGTTCGGCGGCGACGTCCTGCTGCGGATCGAGGACCACGATCGCACGCGATGCCGCGCTGAGTACGAGGACGCGCTGCTCGACGACCTCGACTGGCTCGGCTTCGTGCCGGACATCGGCCGTACGGACAGCTTTCGCGCGGCGCGACACGGAACGCCACACCCGCATCCACAGCGACAGTCGGATAACGAAGACCGCTACGCCGCCGCGCTCGCCGCCCTGAGTGCTCGCGACCTCACCTATGTGTGCACCTGCACGCGACGCGACATCGCGCGCCTCGCACCACACGTTCCCGGTGAGGAGCCTCGCTACCCGGGCACCTGTCGTGGCGCACGTCATGCCGAGGCCGAATCGCTCGCGCGTCGCGTGCACATCGCCGACGGCGTCGAGCCGTTCGAGGATCGGCGACTCGGCCACATGCAGCAGTCGCCTGCCGCGCAGTGCGGCGACCTGCTCGTGCGCGATCGACACGGGCAATGGACGTATCAAGTCGCGGTCGCCGTCGATGACATGGCACACAACATCGACGTCGTGATTCGCGGTGAGGACCTGCTGGATAGTACGGGCCGTCAGCTGCAGCTCGCCGCACTGCTCGGTCGTGAGCAGTCACCGCAATGGTGGCATCATGCGCTGCTCGTGCATCCGGATGGCCGGAAGCTCAGCAAGGCCAATCACGATACATCCATTCGCGAGCGCCGGGCTGCCGGTGCACCCGCGGCGGCGTTGCTGGGTGAGGCGGCGTTCCTGTCGGGACTACTGCCGGCAGCGCGGGATCTTTCGATCGACGAGCTGCCGGCGCTCTTTCGTTAGCGAGCGGTCAGTAGGCCGATCACGACCAGGAGAATCCACTGCGGGCCTTTGTAGCCGTCCGTGCGATCGTCGTACGACTCGTCGAGCGAGTGCGCACCGCGACCCACACCGCCGCCATCGAGCGTGACGGCAGCGATGCCCTTGGAAATCGGGATGTTCGCGTCCGTGCTCGAGATCGTGAGCGGCGCGTACACGTTCATCGTACGGGCCGCGGCCAACGAGGTGCGTACGATGAACGACGTGTCTGCCGTCGTGCCCGCCGGACGTAGGCCGGTCGTGTCGATCACCAGTGCCAGCGGCACCGTCGACTTCGGCCAGCGCGCCTTCTCTTCGGCGAGGGCCTGACGCAGCGCCGTCTGCAAGCGGGCGTCGATGTCGGCCAACGCGGCCGCTGACTCACTGCGTAGATCGATGTCCATCACGCCTTCGGCGGAAATGGAATTCACCGACGTCCCGCCGGACACGAGGCCAACGTTGAACGTGACCTTCGGATTCGTCGACGCTTCGAGCTCGGCAATCTTCGCGATGGCACGGCCCATGGCATGCAGGGGATTCGGCATGCCGAACGCGCCGTAGCTGTGCCCGCCCGGTCCCTTGTAGGTCACGCGATAGCGATTACTGCCCACTGCCCCGTTCGTGATGCCGAAGCCCGTGCCGTCGATCGAGATAAACATGTCGATCGATTCCTTGAGCGGACCGCTGAACAGCGCGCGGACCCCGCGGAGATTGCCTGGACCTTCTTCGCCCATCGTCCCGATCACCAGCAAGCGACCGGTGAACGGGATCTTGTTGGCAATAATCTGCCGAGTGGTGGCCAGCACCGCCGCCAGTCCGCGGCAGTCGTCACCGATGCCGGGGGCCGTGAGCTTGGTGCCCTCGCGCTTCACCTTCACGTTGGTCCCTTCGGGGAACACCGTGTCCAGGTGACCGCTCAACACCAGCGTCGGTCCCGGGCCGGTTCCCTTGATCTCGCCGATCACGTTGCCTTCGCGATCCATGCGCAACTTTTGCACGCCAAGGGCGGCGAGCTTGTCGCGGAACGCGGCGGCGCGCGCGGCCTCCTTAAACGGCGGCGCCGGGATCTCGCAGAGCGCGGTCTGCTCCGTGAGCGTCCATTCATTCTCGGACTGCAGCGCCGCCAGCGCCGCGGCGACGGCAGGCTGCTTGGCGAGGCGATCGAGCGCGGCCTCGGTTGGCGTGGCCTTGGCCGCGGACTTCGGCTGCTGCGCGTGGCCGATGACGGGCGTCACCAGCGAGAGCGTCAGAAACGACAACAGCGCCGGGATCGTGGTACCGGCGCTGCGAGGCGAAACGAAAGAGGGCATGACGTCAGGAGCTAATCGTGATGGTGCCGGCGGTGGTATTCGACGCGACCGTGAATTCGAACAGACCGTTGGTTCGCTCGCCACCGGTCCACGCGCCGCTCCCATTGAACGTGGCGCCATGGTTCGAGCAGCGGAAGCCCGTGCCGCTGATCGACACGGTGGTGCCCGCATGCGGGCAAATCAAGGAAAAGGCGCGGTACTGGGTCGCGGAGGCGCGAACCACGGCAATCGGGGTGCCGGCGCCACTGATCACGGCGATCCCGCCCACGGTACCGAGGGCGGCGTAGTTGGCCAACGTGACGGTGGCGTTGACGTTGGACGGCCCGGTGGCACTCCCCCCGATCCCGTCGCCGCAGGCCGCCAGGACGGCGGTGATCGCCAGCGCGGAACTCGTGGTCAGAAACTCCCGTCGGTTCACGCCGGCGCCCCGGCAACGCGTGCAGTCAGACATGACGACTCCGTTTAGAGAAGAGATCTGGCCGGACTGGCTCAGACCGTGACCACGGCCGCTGCCCACTTCGCCGGGTCGACGTCGCTCTCGATCGCGATGTCCGGGTCCACGACGATCTGCGCGCCATCGCGCGTGATCTGCAACCGGTCCATGTTCCGCGTGGCGCGGCCGCTCACGAAGGTCCCGTTCGGCAGGTACTTCGACTTGTGGCGCGGGCACTGAAAGCCGGCATTCTTGGGCATCGTCTTGAGCGCCGTGTTTTGGTGTGGGCACGACAGCGCGAACGCGAAGACGTTACCGTTGGAGCGACAAAGTATCACGTCGTTGGCACTGTCAATCGACACGCCATCGGCGGCGGGCAAGGCGTAGCGCACCGCACCGCCCGGGGCACGCGGCGCCAGCGCGGCGATCGCGTGGACCGGGCCGACGGCGGACAGGGCGACGATCGACGCCGCGCCCGTCAGGGCCGTGCGCAGGAAATCCCGGCGCCCCGAACAGCCGGCGCAGGACGAGTGGGAATCAGTCATACGAGGGAGTGGCGTGACGAGGAGGACAGGGAAGTGATATCAGATATCGGACAAAACGACGCCCAGCAGCACGATGCCGAACCACGAGACGAGACTCACCGTCGCCGATCGCTTCAGCACCGCCCACGGCAAGTGCGGGCTCGGCCACTGGGTCGTCTTGACGATGACCACACCAGCGTCAGTGGCCGCGGTCAGTACCCGCGATTCCGTACGCCGCATGAAGGTGCCGTTGGCAATGAGCACGCCGAACGTGGCCATCTTCATCCAGAACACCTTAGAGACGGCAAAGGTCTCGAGGTCGGACGCGGCCAAGGCGACCCCGCTCACCACCATCATCGCGAGCGAACCGATCACGATGGCGTGCGTGGTGCGCAGATCCTCCGCGGCGGCTTGATACGCCTCGCGCGTGCCCGGCGTGGACAGCAATACGCGACGATCCGCCGCGATCGCAATGCCGCCGCCCGCGAAGAGCGCCAGCATGTGCACGGCAAGAATCGTGGTGGGGATCCATGCGCTGTCGGCATAGAGTTCCGACCACGGAAGGAGCAGCGTGGTGAGCGTTTCGAGCATCGGGTGGCGTTGGCGGAAGAAGGGTCAGTTGCCGATCAACATGATCAGCCAGCTCACCGTCGAGACACCCATCGAGCCGAGCGCCACATTGCGGTGTTTGCGTCGTGCGGTCAGGTTCTCCTCGGCGTCGTCCGCGAGCTTCGTACCCGCGTAGGCGAACCCGCCGCTCGCCGCGGTGAAGAGCACGCTATGCAGGATCCTGCGCGTGCGCCCAGTGGGATCTTTTCGGCCTTCCCAGAGGTTCCAGCCCCCGGTCACGGTGTTCGCGCCGAACAGGATGGCGCTCCCCGTGGCGGCCGGGCCGTGCAGGCTGCGCGCCCACGACGGGGCATCGGTGCCCTTGTTCAGGATCTGATCGCCCGAGAAGTACGACGCCGCGAACAGCGGAAGCATTCCCCAACTGAGCGTCTTGTGGATCCGGAGCCGGGTCGCGTAGCCATCGCTGTATACGACCGCCTTGCGGCGAACGCGTGGCACGGTATCCGCCCTGAACATCGTCAGGCCCACCGGCTGCATCACGGTGGCCGCACGCGGCTGGGGGAGGGAGTCCGGGCGAACCGTGAGGGGCACCTGCCCCGGAGACACGGCGGCCTGCCACGCCATGAGAAAGCCAACCGCAACGTCGGTAATCGGGATCATGCAGGCGCTCCAATGGAGGACGGAAAGGACTCGTGCAGCAAATCTATCCCGGCGTGATGAACGGTCGATGAATGGTCGATGAACGGTGAACACCCGGGCGAGCACGTCCCCCAGTCCGCACGAGCCGAATGGGTGCGGGAGCGCACCAACCGAACCGCAGGGGCGGGCCACGAGGCAGGGAGACGGCCGCGAATTACATTCCGTAGACGCATGCGCCGCCCTAAAGTATTCCCGAGCTCTTCGTTCGTGATCGCTCTGCTCGCTGTCGCCGCGGTTTGCTGGCCGCTGCAGGCGGGTGCGCAGCGTGTGACCCGATGCGACAAGGCGCAGCGTGTACACTCGGTGAAGTTTAGCGGGAGCCCGCGTTTCGACGCGATCACGCTCGCCGCCAGCATCGTCAC
>CAMBRJ010000052.1 GCA_945870175.1 Gemmatimonas phototrophica | reverse complement strand
CCTGCGGTTCGGTACAGCATGATGCTTGATGACCGTACCGGCTATGTGCCGCTCGAGCGCTTCTCCGAGCAGGCCACCGAAGACATCGCCAATGCCGTGATCGCGCTGAGCAAGCGCGGCGCAAAGGGCATCATCATCGACCTGCGCGGCAACCCGGGCGGCATTCTCGACGAGGCCTTCGCCATGTCGAACCTGTTCCTGCCAAAGGGCAAGGAATTGCTCTCGGTGCGCGGCCGCGGTGACTTCCAAAAGTTCGTGGCCGAACGGGATCCGCTCGCCCCGGACGTGCCGCTGGTCGTGCTCGTCGACGGCGGCTCCGCCTCGGCGTCCGAGATCGTCGCCGGCGCGCTGCAGGACTACGACCGCGCGCTGGTGCTCGGCACCACGTCGTTCGGTAAGGGTCTCGTGCAGTCGGTCTACAATCTCGATGGCGGCTACGCCCTCAAGATCACCACCGGCAAGTGGTATACGCCCTCGGGTCGCTCCATTCAGAAGGAGCGCAAGATGAACGCGGACGGCCAGTTCGCCGAAGTGCTCCCCGACTCCATGGAAACGGACTCCGTCCGGAAGGCACGCCCGACCTTCAAGTCGGCGAGCGGACGGACTGTGTACGGCGGCGGTGCGATCACCCCCGACGTGATCATCGCTCCTGATACGCTGTCCGGCGCCGAACAGGCGTTCCGTCGCGCCATCGCCCCGAGCTTCCAGAAGTACTTCAACGAGATCGCCGTGATTGCCGAAGGGCAGAAGGGCAAGGTGAAGCCCGACTTCACGGTCAACCCGGCGTGGCGTGAAGCGCTGTACCAGAAGCTCGTCGCCGACACGGTCAAGATCGACAAGGCCGTCTGGGACGGCGGCGCGCCGGATATCGACCGCGCCATCGAAGATCGTGTGGCCAAGGTCGCCTTCGGCGATACACTGGTTCGTCGCCGAAGCTTGAAGGACGACAACCAGCTGCGCGCCGCGATCGACCTGCTCAAAAAAGCCGCGATTCAGAAGGACGTCTTCACCGCCGCCAGCGCCGCGCCGGCCATCACCAAGCCCGGGGTCGCCCGCCGCGGCGGGAAGTAACCGTCCAGCCCGCTAACTGTACGTATCTCTACTGAATTGCCGCATGGGCTGAACCTCTCTACGGTTCAGCCCATGCGTATTTTTGCCCCACTTCCAGTCCTCGTTGCGGTTGCCACTCTGGCGGCGGCCTGCACCTCGACGTCGCGCTCCGGCGCGACCACCAACGCCGCCCCAATGGGCGACGTCATCGCCCCCGACAGCGGCGAAGCCCACATCTCGAACATCCGCCAGCTCACAAATGGCGGCGAGAATGCCGAAGCGTATTTCAGCGCCGACGGCCAGTGGATCACCTTCCAGTCCACGCGCGACGGACGCACTTGCGATCAGCAGTATGTGATGCGCCGCGACGGCTCGGGGCTCACCAAGGTGTCGGTCGGTGGCAAGACCACTTGTGGATGGTTCCTGCCGGGCAGCCAGCGCCTCTTCTTCGCCTCCACGCACGCCGCCGATAGCGTGTGTCCGGTGAAGCCGGATCCGTCGCAAGGCTACGTATGGGGCATCGATCCGTTCGACATCTACACCGTGGGCCGTGACGGCAAGGATCTCAAGCGCCTCACCAACTACGGCGTGTACACCGCCGAGGGTGTGCTCTCACCCGATGGCACGTCCATCGTGTTCACATCGCTCAAAGACGGAGACCTCGACATCTACACGATGAATGTCGACGGCACCAACGTGAAGCGCCTCACCACGACCCCCGGCTACGACGGCGGCCCGTGGTGGTCGCCCGACGGCAAGAAGATCGTGTATCGCGCCTGGCACTACACCGACCCGGCCGAGCTCAAGGCGTATCAGGACCTGCTCGGCAAGCGCATGATCCGGCCCAACCGCATGGAGCTCTTTGTGATGAACGCCGACGGCTCCAACCAGACGCAGATCACCACGCTCGGCGGTGCCAACTTCGGCCCCTCGTGGACGCCCGACAGCAAGCGCATCATCTTCTCGTCGAACCACCGCAATCCGCGTAGCCGCAACTTCGATCTCTTTCTCGTGAACGTGGATGGCACGGGTCTCGAGCGTCTCACTACGCACGAAGATTTCGACGGCTTCCCGATGTTCAGCCCCGATGGCAAGTCGCTGATCTGGGCCTCGAATCGACACGATGCGAAGCCGGGCGAAACGAACCTGTTCCTCGCCGACTGGAAGAACTGACCGCCTCGGCCTGTCCTCATGGTTACCGTCGCGCTGATTAAGATCGGCAGCGTTCGGGCGTGCCGTACATCGGTGGCTAGTCGGCGGCGGCGTAGCGGCCGAGCGCACGCATCAAGTCGGCGGCGGTGGTCTGCTCGGCGACGGTCAGCCCTTCCATCACCTGGGTCAACAGTGCCGCGTGCTCGGGAAAAATCCGTGCAACGAGCTCCGTGCCGGTCGGTGTCAGCGCGGCGTATCGAGCGCGGCGATCCTCGTGGCAGGCGCGACGCTCAACCAAGCCTTTCGCGGTCAGGCGGTCCACCAGGAACGTGATCCCGCCGCTCGACACGAGAATGCAGCGCTGCACATCACCCAACAGCATCGGCCCCCGATGGTAGAGCGCCTCGAGGATCCCGAACTCGGCCAAGGTGAGGCCGTGGCGCGCCACGTCGGCCGACGCGTGGGCCGCGATCGCCGCGTGGGCGCGCGACATGATCACCCACAGCCGAAGGGCGGCCGAGGACGCTTCATCAAGGCGCGGCTCGTGCGCTTCGGGGTTGGGAGGCGTTCCCAAGGCGACAGAATCAGGACGCGTACTGGTTGCCATGTCGTAAAGCCTCTCCAACCCGGGCGCGGGGCGCAAGGGCGCCTGCTCACCTTCCCTCCGTCAGACGGGTGCACGAGTTTTCGGCATGTCGAAATTTGATTTGCGTACCGCCGCCGTGGGCGACCGGGTACAACATGAATTCCTCGTGCGTGACCGCGCCGAGAAGATGACCAAGGCCGGGATGCCGTTCGTGGTGCTCACGCTCGCCAACGGCTCCGGCAGCATCGAGACCGCGCCGATCTGGTCGGAGAAACTGGATTGGTGCCTCGGGGCCGACCGCGGCAAGGTCGTGCAGGTGATCGGCGACATCGGCACATTCGGCGACAAGGGCGCCGGGAAACGGCAGCTGACCCTCTCGGCGCCGCTGCGGGTGCTTCCGTCCGACCAATTCGATCCCTCCGACTTCCTTCCCCGAATCGACGTGGAAACGGAGCGTGTCTGGGACGCCTTCGACGATCTCCGGGCCAAGATCACGTCGCCGACGGTGAAGGCGGCGGTGGATTTGTTTTTTGCGGACGACGAATTCCGCGTGCGTTTCGAGCGCACCCCGGGCGCGGTGAACGGGCACCACTCGCAGCTGGGCGGGCTGCTGTTGCATGTGTTCGAGGTGACGAAGATCGCCAAGACGATTGCCACGACCGTGCGGAAGGCGAACGCCGACCTGGCGGTCGCTGGCGCGATGTTGCACGACATCGGCAAGGTCGAAGCCTACTCCACCTCCCCCGAGGGCTTCGCGCACACGCCCACGGGCATGCTGCTCGGGCACGTGACCCTGGGCGCGCTGATGTTCGATCGAAAGCTCAGGGACTCGGGATTGGCCCTCTCCGTCGCGCAGCGCGATGAGCTGCTGCATTTCATCCTGTCGCACC
Source organism: Gemmatimonas phototrophica (assembly GCA_945870175.1). GTDB lineage: Bacteria > Gemmatimonadota > Gemmatimonadetes > Gemmatimonadales > Gemmatimonadaceae > Gemmatimonas > Gemmatimonas phototrophica_A. Next base: position 7,215 of record CAMBRJ010000052.1, on the reverse strand, counting down.
ACGGGGCGCTCGAGTTCGGTAGTCCGGTGCAGCCGATGACCGTGGAGGCTGAGATCGTCCACTGGGCCGACGAGGCGTCGGCGAAGGCGACGGACATGGTGGACGAATTGGCCGATCCGGAGCTGTTCCCCCCTGGCTCTGATATCGAGGTTTCCGCCAAGCGGTCGTGGCGTCTCGGCCGGAAATTGTGGCGCCGGCCGGCCCCGTGGGACTAAACATCGTCGTCCGAATCGTGCGGTCGTCACCGTGCATTCCGACGACAAAACCGTCGTATCGCCGGTAGCCAGTTGATCGTGCAAATGAAGTTTTGGTGTCGACGGTGCCAGAGCTCGCAAGGGTGTTTTACATTTTTCTTCGTCGGCCGCTGGATCATGGCCGGCGCACTTTGCGCGAGGAGGCGAGATGCGTAAGCCACGACCGAACACCTACAACCCAGCGCAGGCGCTGCACCTCATTGCGGCCGACCGTACTGGACTTCCTCTTAGCTGTCCGTCTTGCGAGGGTCACATTGAACGTGATCCTGTGTTGCATCCACCGGCCCAGAATTCGCACGTCACGCTGACCTGTGCGAGTTGTGGTCGACTCGCCCGCTACATCTTCGGCGTGAACTGATTTTCACGCGGTTGTGATGAGAACGCCCCGCTCCGGAGACATCCGGGCGGGGCGTTTCGTTGGCGTGGTGCGACATCTCCACCGCACGATTTCACCAGTTGATCGTGCCCTGCTTGGTGGTGTCAACGTCTTCGGCATCGCCCTTCTTAAACAGAAAGGCATCCATGTTGCGCGTGAGGTACGTGCGCGCCTGCGGATCCATCACGTTGAGCCCGTAATGATTGATCAGCATGGTCTGCTGCTTCAACCACTGTCCCCAGCAATCCTTGCAGATTTCACCCAGGATTCTGGTGCCGACGGCACCGGGAAACGGCGGACGTTCGAAACCCTCTCTGGTCTGACCACAGCGCGAGCAGGTTACATCAGCCATGCGTTAACTCCGTGTAGTTCTTCGCCCGCGATGAACCTACCGATCGGGGAGAGGTCGTGTCGCTTGTCGTGCGCGTCGTGAAAAGTGCCGAAGCCACGTACAGACCGTGAAAGCTAGCCCGGCGCGCGGCGTGCGCTAGCGGAGCGCGCAAGCGGGGGTGCTCGCACAGACGCCGGCAGTTCCTGCCGGACGGCCGAGCGTGGTCACGAACCGCAACAGCCACCGCAACAGCCAGAACACGGAGACCACGGATTTTCGCGGAATCAACACAGATAAGCAGACAGCGCTTTTTGCTTATCTGTGGCGGTTTCCGTGTGATCCGTGGTCTCCGTGTTCTGGCTGTTGCGGTCCGCTCTGTGCGGCATGGCGACGCGAACGCCGACTCACACCACGTGCGCGTCCAGCCAGTCTGCCGTGAGCAACGCGACCTCGTCGCGACAATAATCAGCCGAAATGATGTGCCCGCATCCGGTGAGCCACTGCTGGCGTTTGTCGGTGCTGCCGAGTGCGGCGAAGTGAGCCTCGGCGTCGCGCGCGGCAATCCGGTTGTCTTCGCGAGACTGCAGATAGAGCGTCGGCACCCACACGCGGGGAAGCGCCGCCTCGGCGTCTTCGGCCACGCGGCGCAGTTCCGTGAGCGATCGCGCCGTCACCACGCCGGGGCCGAGGCTTTCGGCGCGGGCCACGGGATCGTGAATGGACGTCTCGCCGCCCACGCTGCGCAGATACGGCTGTACCACCCGCGCGAGCCAGGCACCGAGCACTTTCCACTGCAGATAGCGCGGCATGCCGACGTATGGGGCCAGCAACACCAGCGCCGGCATGTCAGGTCGTTCGGTGGCCAACAGGATCGACAACGCACCCCCCATGCTTTGTCCGACCACCATCACGCTGTCGAACTCGCGGCGGAGTGCGTCGTATTCGGTGAGGGCGGCCTCGCGCCATCGCGCGGCGCGCGACGCCTCGGCCATGGCCTGCAGATCACGACCGTGACCCGGCAACAGCGGCACGCGCACCGTATAGCCCCGCGCGTGCAGGTGTGTGGCCAGATAGACCATCGACTGGGCGGTGTCGTTGAAGCCATGCAGCATCAGCACCGCGCGCCGCGACACGCCGTCGTCCTCCGAGGCGTGCAACGTGAACCCGGCCGCGCCCTGCACGAAACCCTGCGCGTCGAAGCGAAACCGACGGGCGTGCGCGGCCTCGAAGCGGGAGCGCGATGCCGCGCGCCAAGACATCATGGGACGCGACGGGCGCGACGTGTTAGTAGCGCGACAATGACGGGTCGACGTCCATGCTCCACGCGTCGATCCCGCCATCGATGTTGATGAGGTGCGAGAATCCGTGCTGCATCAACCAATTCGCAGCCATCTCACTGCGCATCCCGTGGTGACAGAGCAGCGCGTACGTGCGCGACGGATCCAACGCACTCGCCGCGGACGCCAGCGTGTTGAGCGGGATGAGCGTGCTGACCGGCAGATGCACGAGATCGTACTCCCACTGTTCGCGCACATCGATGATGATGGGCGCGTCGTCGCTGGTGAGCAGGGCGGCGACATCGGCCGGATGGCAATGCTGAATCGACATGGCGGGGAGAGAGGAAGTGCGGACGTCGCCGCAGGTTGGGCAGTCATGACGCCTCGCCACGGTAATGCGCTGCGAGTCCTGCGCCAACAGGTCTACCAACAACAGCTGACCCACCAGCGGGGTGCCAATGGACGTCAGCAGCTTGATCGCTTCCGTGGCCTGATGCAACCCGATGATGCCGGGCACCACGCCTAACACGCCTTCTTCGGCGCACGTCGGCACCGTGCCGGGCGCGGGCATCACGGGGAAGAGACAACGATAGCACGGACCACCCGGCGCGGCGAACACGCTGACTTGCCCGTCGAATCGGGCCACGCTGCCGTAGACGAACGGAATGCCCTGCGCGAGACAGGCGTCGTTGATGGCGTACCGGGCAGGGAAATTGTCCGTGGCATCGATCACGACATCGTGCCCGGCCACCAGCCCCGCAGCATTCACGGCGTTGAGCCGCGTGTCGTGCGTATGCACGACCACCTGCGGGTTGATCGCCTGCAGGCGCTCGCGCGCGACATCTACTTTGCGTCGCCCGACATCAGGCGTGGTATACAGCAGCTGACGATGCAGGTTGGTCACATCGACAACGTCGGTATCCACCAGCGAGAGGGTACCGACGCCCGCCGCCGCGAGATAGCTCGCGGCCGGTGAGCCCAGCCCGCCCGCACCGACGATCAGGACACGCCCGTTCGCCAGCCGTGCCTGTGCCGCGGGGCCAAAGCCCCGCAGCACCAACTGGCGCGCGTAGCGTGGATCGGAGAGATCATACATGGCCGAACGACTAGCGCTTCGCGGGCGTCGACAGCGCCGTGCGCGCCGCATCGACCGCGTCGGCGGCGGCGCCGAATCGCGCGGCGAGATCGTTGATCTCCGCCACCGTCTCCGCCTGCGTGCCGTACCGGATGGATTCGTTGACGCCGGGGAAACTCATCGTGGAATAGCCGTTGTCCACGTCCGACGCGTAGATGAGCGACCGATACCACGGACGGCTCTTGAGGCCGGTCGGACGGGCCAGCGCACGCTCAACGCGCAGCAACGCACTGTTCGCCGCCGCCTGCGCGGCCGGCGTCACACCGGCGGACAGCGCGGCATCACGCGTCGTGGCGAAGGCATTCGCGCTGGTCTCGAGGCGGGCGATCGCCGCCGTCAGGGGCGCGGTCGATGCGGCGTTCCACCCCTTCTGCGTGAGTCCACGCTCGACCGGCGCCACGTAGCGCTGCATCGTGCGCGCGAACTCGGCGTAGTCATACGGCAGCACCTGGGCGTTGGCGAGGCGCAGCAACGTAGCCGCCCCGATGCGTGCCGCCGTCGCGTGATACTGAAAGCCCGGATCGCCGAAGCGCTCCATCCAGTCGAAGGTGTCGTAGGCCGAGTGGTAAATGCCGGACGGTCCGCCGAAGCCCCAGTCGGCCATCGGAATACCGAAGTGGTTGTAGAAGCCCGCGAAGTCGCTGCCTCCACCTGGATCACCCATCGGCGGCTCGAGCGTGTCGGCGCGTGTGCCGGTGGCCGCCCGCCACGTCTCGTACACCGTGCCGCGTCCGCGCGGATCCTGCACCTGCTTCGTCACGTCACGCAGCATCGCCCGCATGGAGGGCGATCCGCCGCCCCCGAACTGCGAGCCCTGCGCCGACACGTCCTGATTGAGATACGCCACCGCGCCGGCCTTGAGACGCAGCGAGTCATCTTCGACGTACTCCGTGCTGCCCACCAGCCCCCACTCCTCGGCATCCCACGTGGCGAACACGATGGTGCGCTTGGGGCGATCGCCCCGCTTGGCCATCTCCGAGAGCGACTGCGCCGCCTCGAGCACGCTCACCGTACCGGAGATATTGTCCGCCGCACCGGGCCCCCACGAGTCGCGATGCGACCCGATGTACACGTATTCGTTCGGATACGTACTGCCACGCAGATAGCCGAGCGTGTTGTGAATCTGCTTCGTGCCGGCGGTCGCTTCATCGGTGGTCACTTCGACGCGCACGCGCACCGGACCCGGTCCGACGTGATAGCGCAGCGCCATCCCGCCCTGCCAGTTACGGGGGATATCGGTGCCCCGCACCTGCGCCAGCAGCGCCTGCGCATTCGCGGCGCTGATCGGCACGACCGGCACCTTGGGCACCGCCGTCTCCTCCGGCTTGAGGCGCGGCGCCCCCGGCTTGCTGGCATAACCCGGCGTGAGCGGATCGCCCGTGCCGTTGAACACGCTGCCACGCTGCGGTCCGCGCAACGGGCGCATCGGTCCTTCGGGATACACATCGCCCTGCACGAAACCGTCGTCGAGCGGATCGGTGTAGATGAGCACCGCCACGGCCCCCCGCTTCTCTGCCTCGCGCGACTTGATGCCGCGGAAGCTCCGCCCGTAGCGCGCCAGCACCACCTTGCCCTTCACCGACACACCCATCGAATCGAGTGTGGCGTAGTCCTCGATCAGACCGAAGTTCACGAACACCAGTTCGCCTTCACCCACGCCCGCGCCACCGTAGCCGTTCACGGGCAGATACTGCGGCAGCATCGTCGATGGATCACTCGGGATGCCCGGCTCCTGAACGTCAAGCACGGCCGTATCACGACCCATGCGCGTGATCTTCACGCCGGTGGCATGCGGCAGATACACGTCGTAGCTCCGCAACTCAGTCTCGAGCCCCATCGCCTTCATCTGTTCGATCACGTAGTCGGCGGTGCGCTTCTGGGCCGGTGTGCCCGCCACATGCGGCTCCTTCGACAGGGCGGCGGAGTGCGTCCGCGCTCGCGTGGCCTGTGGCGCCTGAATCGCCTCCTGCTCGAGGCGCCGTTGCGTCGCCGCCGCGCTCGGCGAATAGCCGGGCATTGTCGTGGGGCGTTGCGCCGACAACACCGACGGGGCGAGCGCCGACGGCAGCTGCGCGGCAAGCGCGAGGGCACTGGTCATCGCCAGTGCCGTGGTGCGGGAAACGGACACGACATGAACTCCGGTGGAGTGAGAAAACTATCCCGCTTCGTACTCTTCGGCAGCGCGCAGAAGTGCCTGCTGCAGCAGCGCTTCGCGGTCACCATCGCCGGGGAGCGCCGCGCTGAGCACCGCGAACTGACGCTGCATTTCGTCCTCGAGCTGCAGCGCCGTGGGTGACTGAATGCCGAGCACAGCCAGCGACACGGTGGAGAGGTCGCGCAGCTGATGCACCGTTTCGTCGTCCAGCGCCTTGAGCGACGGAGGCACCGGCTTCGCGACGACCCGCTCCCGCCGGCGCTTCGGCGTTTCAAACAGCGCACGCACCGGCGCGAACGTGACGACAAACGAACCCGGGGTATGCTCGGCATACCGGATAATCACATTCCGGCGACGCAGCGACGGCAACAGCTTCACGATCGATTCGCGCACCGGGGAGAAGCCATCCACACTGTTGTTGCCGCGCCCCGTGATCACCAGCGCCTCGTCGGCGCCGAGCACCTGCTGCTGCCGGAGCCAGGAGTCGGCGAGCGTGGAGGCCTGCGACGCGGTCGGTTGCATCGCGCGCAGATTCAACGTACGCGAGGCGCCGAAGCGCAGCTCGTCGAAGGCACGGTCGATGCGGATGGCCATCACGCCTAAGGGCGGCGCAGCACTTCAGTCAGCACCCGGCCGTCCACCTTCTCGGTGGGCGGGATACCCAGCATCTCGGCCAGCGTTGGGGCGATGTCAACCGAGTACACCGGCTTCGCATAGCGTCCCGGCTTCACCTGCGGCCCCATGAACAGGATCGGGATGCGGGCGTCGAGGTCGTGCGGACTGCCGTGCGTCGCGTAGCGCGTCTTATACCAGTAGTAGCCAGGCTTGAAGGTGACCGTGAGCTCGGCCTGGAAGTCGATGGGAATCGCGTGCAACCACCGACGCGCGATCACGTCGCCCGCGGCCGCCGCCGCGGCCAGTGTGGGCACACGGTCCACCCGCAGCATGCCGGGCAGCTTGAGCAGCTGTCCACGCAACGCCGTGACCACCGAGTCGGCATTTACCCGCTTGGCGGCCAGACGGCGACGATCGAGGGACACGATCCCCGCCTGCAACATCAGCGCATCGCCCTCCACCCCGCGTGCGGCCAGCGCGCTGCGAGCGGCATCGATGACGGGCTGCGTATTCACGCGGCCGCGGTCGGGATCGGCCCCGGGAAACGCCACCTCCGGAAGCGGCGTCACGCCATGATCGGAGGTCAGCGCGAACAGGATACGGGTAGAGTCGCGCAGCGTATACAGCGAATCGATCAGTCGGCCAAGGGCGCGATCCACGCGCAGCACCTGATCGTGCAGCTCCTTCGAATCGGGACCATACCGGTGTCCGACAGCATCGGTGGTGGACAGCGACACGGCGAGCACGTCCGTCGTCGGTCCTTTGCCGAGGTCGAGGGCGTTCACCCCGGCCAGCGCCATGTCGACCGTCACCTCGTCCATCCACGGAAATTCCGCGAAGTTGGTCCCGGCGGCGCGCAGGTCGGTCTCGAGCGTGTGCGGGAAGACGTAGTCCTTGCCCTGGTTCTCGATGGCGACCGTGTCCGGCTCGGGATACTGCGAAGCCGCGAGCAGGGGATGCCATTGGGCCCCGAGGTACGTCGTCAGGAAATTGCGCGCGTTGAACTCCTGCACCCACGCGGGAAGGGTGTCGGCGTAGTAGCGGCTGGTGGTGAAACGCCCGTCGAGCGAGT
>CAMBRJ010000051.1 GCA_945870175.1 Gemmatimonas phototrophica | reverse complement strand
ATACGGATAGATGTAGTAGGCCGCGGCAAGGGCGATGGCCGCGAAGCCGATCAGGAGCTTGACCTGATCACGCTGAGTCTGAGGAAGCAGTGCCATGGTAGTCTCTGGTCAGCGCACGGGAACGACGAGGGGCGAGGTTCGCACCACCCCGGGAGGCGGCACTTCGAACTCCGCCGACAACTCGAACTGCGTGACGTCCTTGCCTTCGACGATCACGATCTCCGACTTGCTCAAGGCGACGCGCTGGATGAACGGCGAGCTCTCCATCTGCCGCATGAACATCGTGAGCGCTTGGATATCGACTGTCTGGCCGACCACGCGGAACGTGAGCGCCGGATGCACCTCGATTGTGTCTTGCACAACGGCCGCTTGCTTGGCCTTGGCGGCTGCGCTCACTTTCGCCGGCGTGGCGACACGCGCGAGCGTGTCGACACCGGGGGGCAGCGGCACCGTGCTCGTCTGCTCGAGCGTCGTCAGCCACGTATAGGCCGGCAGCGCGCGGCTGATCTCGTCAAGGATGTGCGCCCAGTTGTAGCGGTTCTCATCGATGGTGCGGATGATCTGCAGCTGACGCTGCACCGAGTCACGCTCGGCGGTGAGCTTCCGGCGCGCATCGAGCACCTTGGAGTAGCGCGTCGAATCGCGCACCGCGCGATCGAGCTTCTCCGTGACTTCGCCGGCACGCGCATTTTGCGCGCTAAAGAGCAGGCCGACGGCTGCGAACGCGACGACGACGGCACCGGCGGCACCGACGAGCCACGGATCGCGGACCGATGCGCCGATGGACCCGAGCGATCCGGCAAGACTGCCGATGCCACGCGTGGCCTTCTTGGAGCCCGGGAGCAGATTGATTTGGAGCATCATGGTCGGACTCCTCAGGCCGCAGCGCGGAGTGCGAGTCCCACCGGCAGCATCAGCAGCGGAGCGACTTCATCGGTGGACAGGAATTCCAGCGCGCCTTCCCGCACGGTGATCCGGGCGAATGCGTTGGCCGATTGCACTGGGAGGCGCAGACGATCGGACAGCCATGCCAGCATGCCCGGCACGCGCGATCCGCCGCCGCAGGCGTACACTGCGCGGATCTGCCCGAAGTTGCGCGACGACGACGCGAGAAACGTGGCGGCGCGCTCGAGACCCACCGCGAGTTCCTCCCCGCGCAGGGCGATGGTGCCGTCGAGCAAGGCCGAGCGATCAAATCCGCGCAGTATGTCTTCGGCCTCCTCTCCGCTGATGCCGTGCTCGCGCTGTACATCTTCGCGGAAGCGTCGCGTGCCGACGCCAAGATCACGCGTCAGAATAGGCACACCCTCATCGAGGATGTTCAGGTTGGTCTGTTCGTGTCCGATGTTGAGCAGCGCCACCGTACCCGTCATGGCCTCCGGGTGATTCGTCTCGAACGCATTGTGCAGTGCGAACGCGTCGACATCGATCACCGCGGGCGGGAACCCCGCATCCTCGAGCAGATGTCGCTTCGCTTCCACCAGCTCACGCTTCGCCGCCACGAGCAGCACGCTCATGTCGAGGCCGTCGCCGTCCGGATCGAGGACCTGGAAGTCGAGTTCGACAGAGTCCATGTCGAACGGCACGTGCTGCTCGGCTTCCCACCGCATCAGCTCACGGGCCTGTGCTTCCTTGACTCGCTCGATCGAGATCTTCTTGACGATCACGTCGCGTCCGCCCACGGCTGCCACGAGGTGTTTCGTCTTCACACCAGTCGCTTCAAGCGTCTGGCGGATCGCATCGGCCACAATGCCGTGATCCATCACTTCGCCTTCGACGATTGCGGTGTCGGTGAGCGGCGTGATGACGACCTTGACGAGCTCCGGCGAAGGTCCGCTGTGGTCGATGACCACGGCTTTCACAAGACCGGAACCGACATCGAGTCCGACGGTGATTTTGTTACGGCCGAAGAGCGCCATGGCTATTGGGGTTGTTCTGTTGGTTTGCGCGCTGCCCGTCGGCACTGAGCGCACCGGGGGGACAGATCGACCTGCCTTCACCCGGCATGTCATCTTTCAAACGACCGTCCCCTCACGAGGTAACGCCTTCCGCAGCGGGGAGAGCCGGTACGACTGCCCACACCGTGACAGTGTCGGCCCGTCCGCTCACTTTCCGAAGTCCGTGATTATCACCGTTCAGCGGTCAGTGTTGCGGGGAATACCAGAGCGAAAATGGCAGCGTGCGGGGCACGGCAATGGTGGCCAAGGCCATTTGTACTGCGCAGCGGTCGTACTGCACGTAGGTCTGATCGCCGAGCTCGACCTCGCGACTTCCGAGTGAGGCGACAAGCAGCGCACCGCGTACGCGCAGCGTCGCGCCACGCGCATCGAGCCGTCCGCGCACCACCAGGACTCCCTCGACGTCCAGGCTTCCCGTGACGACCAGGTCACCACGGACGGCGAGCAGTCCGCGCCATCGCGACGGCGCTCGCAAGGAGACCGTCGTACCATCGAGTAACAGGGTGTGCCAACCTGGTAACGGTGCCAATCGCTGGGGCATCGAATCCGTCGCGCGAACGGGGCTGCGCGCGAGCACGGAGATCCATGCCAGATCGAATGCGGCGCGCACCGTCGCGGTATCCACCAGCGTCAGCGATGCCGACCGGCCGGTCCATGTCCCGGCCGGTGAATCGACGAGTGCCGTCGATGCGATCGGCAAGCGCGAGACGGTGTCGCGCAAGGCACCACACGCATCGGTGGCGTCGGCGCGGTCACGTCCGTCGATGGCGGTGGGATCCTGCCCATGGACCGCGGCGATCGCGGTCAGTGCCCCGACGATGGGCAAGGCCGGCGGATCGAGTGACAGCACGCGTGTGACGTGGCGGCGGACACGCCCCGGCGTCCCCAGCGGGCCGAGGATGACGTCGGCCGTGAGCCAGGCGATGAGTGGCTGCGTGCGCGTGATCCGCACGCGGACGCTGTCGCCGACGGCGGTGGTGACGCGCGTCGAGATCGTGGTGCCTGGCGCCATGGCCGCCAGTGACTCGGCGGGCCACGCATCGAGCTGCAGGGCGACCCCTTCGTCGCCGGCGAATTGTGCGCGCACGCCGTTGGCGGCAAGGCGCGCGGCACGATAGCCGCGCCAGACGGTGCTGATCGCGGCCAGCGCCAGGATGGCGACGATGGCCGTGGCCACGACGACGAATGGCAGCACGAAGCCGGCGCGCCGAGCGGGTTCAGCGGCGGCGCTGCGCACTTTCGGCTCTGAGTACGACATCGAAGGCGGCGGTATCACGACGCGTGGGCAGGCGCCCGTCTGGTGCGCGATCGGCACGAAGCTCGACGTGCACGGCCGCCGCGTCCGCGATTCGGAGTGTGACGGCGCCGGCGGCGTCGAGCAGGCGCGCCGTCATTCCCCCCTGCGCCGGCGGCAGAAACGGACCGGCGACCGGCTGCACGACGTCCCACGCACCACCCGTGCGCGTGCGCCGTCCTAGAAACCATGCGACGCCACTGCGGTACAGTGACAATCGTGTGCGTCGACGGGCAGCGATCGCCGCGCCAACGACGAGCGCGGACGGGCTCGCGTCAGACAGGGTCAGGCGGACGGTGCGGCGATCGGCCCACGCGGCCATCCATGGCGATGCCGTGCATGCCGACGCCCACGCGATGTCGCGCACTGTCGTGCGGTGTTCGACGAGCGACGTCAGACTGTCACCATTCGCGCGCCAAAGCGATAGCGCATCACCAACCTGGAGGCTGCTCGCCCACGAGATGCCGCGCGCGTCGGCGGGATCAGCCGACACCACCTCGACGCGATCCGTCACACCGTTGGGAGCAGCGCAGACCACGCCGACGCCAAGGAGCGCGTCGAACTCCACCGCCGTGTCGGCGAGCGTGTACAGATCGCGCGCGCGCAACGGCCGCAGTTCGGACTCGACGGTGGCGTGGGCGTGCCGCAACTCGCGGGTGCTGCCTTGGGAGGAGGCTGCCCGTCGAACGAGCCGCCAGCTGCCGAGTAGGGTGGCGGCGGCGGCCACGGCCAGGAGCGATGCGATCGGCAGCGCCAGCAATAGCTCGACGAGCGTTCCTCCGCGCCGCCCGGTTGGGAGGCGACTCATCGGCATCGCCCTGCGCTGCTCACGTGTAACTCGCGCGCGGCGGCGGTGGCTAACGCCGAGCCCGTCCAGCGGGCATCGGCCCGGCCGCGGTGCAGCGCACCGATGCTACTCAGCGCCTCGTCGACCCGCAAACGCGTGGTGGGCCATCGGGTCGCCGCGACGCTCGCACTCGCGGTATCGCACGGTGCGAGCAGCGCACGGCCAGCCACGTTCCCCTGTTCTCGTTGGGCGCGGGCGATCTGCATCGCATCGTCGCCCAGCGTCGCCATCGATGCCGACGTGGCGGCGAGCACCATGCTGGCGAACGCCACCAGCACGAGCGCCACGAGGCATTCGACGAGCAGTTGTCCGCGGCGCGGGCGAATCGAGAGAGGCATGGCCGCACGGTACGGCGCGTGCGGCTCCGACGTGTCATCCGAATCGTGCGCGTGGCATCATGACGCGGCGGGTCGCCCATCCCACGCCACGACCGGTAGTCCGCCGGCTCCCGCATGCAGTGGGAGCAGAATCACGAACGCGGCCCCGCCTTCGCGCGCGTTTTGCACCCAGATCGTACCGCCAAGATTCTCGATCGTACTGGCCACGATCGCGAGGCCGAGACCGGTGCCTTTTCCGGGCTGCTTCGTGGAGAAGAACGGTTCGAAGATGCGATCCTCGTCTTCCGGCGCGACGCCCGTGCCGGAGTCGGCCATTACGATCTGCAGGAACCGCGAGGGCGATTCTGTGCGAGCCAGCCAGGCGAGCGCGCGTTTGCTCGGCCGATGTGTCCACCGTTGCGGCGTCGGATCGGTGCGACGCTTGTCGATCGACTCCGCGAACGATGTGGCGTCGTTGATGCGGCTGCTGATCACGACGTCACCCTCGCGATCCATGGCGTCGACCGCATTCAGCAGGAGGTTCACGAAGACCTGCTCGAGATCGTGACGTTCCGCATAAACGACGCCGTCGGGTGCCTCAAGACCGCGCGTCACGCGAAAACGGCGCACGATGCCTTGATCATCGAGAAGCCGCAGCACATCGTCGATCACCTCATCGACCACGATCGGCCTCGGCGTGAGCCGTCGTGGGCGGGCGTAATCGAGCAGCCCTCGCATGATGCGGTCGATGCGCGCGATCTCGCGCTCGAGTGCGTCGAGCGGCTCCGTGGTACCCGGCAGGTCGCCCGTCCGCATACGGAGCACATGCGCGTAGTTCGCGATGGCCGATATGGGGTTACCGATTTCGTGTGAGATACCGGCAGCGATGCGCCCCATGGTGGCCAGCTTCTCGATGCGCATGCGCGACTGGGTGGCGGCGAGCATCTGCTCGGTCATCCGATTGATGCTCGTGGCCAGCCGCGAGAATTCGTGCGTCTGTTCCACCGGAACCCGCCGGCTGTTGTCGCCATCGGCAATCGCCTCTGCCGCTTCAACGCATTGCGCCAACGGGACCTCGACCAGGATCACGACTTGCCGTCGCAAGACGCTCATCCACACTACCGACACCAGCACCACCAGCAGTGCGACTAGCGGCCATCGCAGGTAGAACGCCAGCTCTTCAGTGATCCACATCGTGAGGATGATCGCCGCCAGCGCACTGCCGCTGGCGACGAGGAGTACCTGCTTGAGTCGTTGATGGATGCGGGGAGTCGGGATCGCGAGCATCAGCGGAGGCCCCACGGCTCCATCGATGGCACGACCACGCGCACCAGCGATGGAGTCATGTGCACCTTACTTGCAGGTGGCGCCGCCCGGCTGGCCTTCCGCCAGGCCGGCCGGCGTGTCCGTGCCGGTGCCGATCGAGCAGGTGGCGCCAGCGGCGTTCGCATGCGTTGCCGTGCCCGCCCAACCCGTGGCCGAACCCGCAAACGTGAGCGAGACACCCGACGAACCGGTCGGCGCGGTGTAGCCGGCGTAGCTGTTGTTGTCCGAGAAGTAGGCTTCGGCCGCGGACACCATGTTCTTCAGATCGGACTTCATGGCCGTCACGTACGCCTTGCGCTTGGTGTCGGCGAACTTCGGGATCGCGATCGCGGCGAGAATGCCGATGATCACGACGACGATGAGAAGTTCGATGAGGGTGAAACCCTTGCGAGTGCGCTGCATGAGAAGCTCCGTATAAGGAAGGCGCGCGAACGTCATGTCCGCGTCGTCGACCGCTAGTGAAGCAAGGGGCGTACCACCTCCGTGCATGTTTGCAAGTCATTCACATTGACGATGTTATGCATTCGTTGCCGCGTTCGATTGCGCGCGACACTGCCTCATTCCGCGACCTTTCCGCAGAACACCCTGATCGAGCCGACGCACCGCGGCGCAATCGGCACACTCGTCGCGGGCGGCAACGGCAAAGGGGCCGAGCATACGCTCGACCCCTCCCCCCCTCAGGCACTCCTACGCGTGGCGGAGCAGAGCCCCGCCCGCGTGAGGATTTACTTGCAGGTCGCGCCGCCCGGCTGGCCGTGCGCCCGGCCGGCCGGCGTGTCCGTGCCGGTGCCGATCGAGCAGGTGGCGCCAGCGGCGTTCGCATGCGTTGCCGTGCCCGCCCAACCCGTCGCCGAACCCGCAAACGTGAGCGAGACACCCGACGAACCCGTCGGCGCGGTGTAGCCGGCGTAGCTGTTGTTGTCCGAGAAGTACGCTTCGGCCGATGACACCATGTTCTTCAGGTCCGACTTCATGGCCGTCACGTACGCCTTGCGCTTGGTGTCGGCAAACTTCGGGATCGCAATCGCGGCGAGAATGCCGATGATGACGACGACGATGAGAAGTTCGATGAGGGTAAAACCCTTGCGAGTGCGCTGCATATTGTATGCTCCAGTGGGGGTCAAACGACGCTGGTCACCCGTGGTGGTGTCCGACGCGACACCATGGCTAAGTGCAACTGCCTTGCCACGCTGGCGGAACCATGCTAACCCGCTGCCGCGCAAACGCTTGCATCATTTCAACCCAGATCTACTCGGCGTATTGCGCATCGCCTTTCGCAAGGATTCTTGCAGCGTGCAATGGATATTCCGTGCGACATGGCGGGGAGCTATTCCGGTGGCGTGATACCCGGGCGCCACGTGTGATACGGAGACCTCCGGCCACGAACAACAACGTGGCACGTGCAACCGCACATGCCACGCATCGAGCCGGACAGCAGCCGCTGCGATCGCTACTGACAGACCGGCTCACTCGGCGCATCCGCAGCCAGCAACGCCCCCGCGGCGATCGAGCATTCGACCTCTGGCACACCCACGTGTCTCGCCGCGGCGGACCACCCGGACGACGTACCGGTGAACGTCAGCGTCACGCCATCCGAGCCCTGCGGCGCCACCACGTTCTCATACGAGTTGTCCGACGTGAACTGGGATTCGGCGACCGTGGCCAACCCCCGCAGATCCGACTTCATCGCGGTGAGATACGCGCGGCGCTTCGAATCCCCGAATTTCGTGATGGCGATCGACGCCAGAATGCCGATGATCAGCACGACGACCAACAATTCGATGATGGTAAAAGCGCTGCGACGTCGCATTCGTGCTGTCATGATCAGGCCTCTCCGTAGCGGGCAAGTTTTCGGTACAGCGTAGACGGATCGATGCCAAGCATGTCGGCCGCACGACTCTTGTTTCCCCCTTCGTTCTGGAGCACCCATTGGATATACGCGCGCTCGATGGCTTCGAGCGTGGGCGAGACCGGCGTGCGTTCGCTGACCAGCGGCTCGGCCCGACGGGCCGTCACGCGCTCTGGGAGCGCATCGGGATCGATCACGGAGCCGGTCGACAGGATCACCGCGCGCTCGAGCGCGTTCTCGAGTTCACGCACATTGCCAGGCCAGGCGTACGCCATCAGCGCGTCGAGCGTGTCGTCACGCAGCATCTTCACCCCTTCGTTCCGCAGCGTCGCGCTGCGAGCGAGGAACGACTCGGCCAGCAAGGGAATGTCGTCCTGACGATGGCGCAGCGGCGGCAGGTGCACGGCGATGACGTTCAGTCGATAGAACAAGTCGGGACGAAAGCTGCCGCGCTTGATCTCTTCCTCGAGGTCGCGATTGGTGGCGGCTAGCACGCGCGTGTCCACCGACACCGCTTCCGTGGCACCGACGGGAATCACTTCACGCTGCTGCAAGACCCGCAGTCATTTGACCTGAATCGACGCCGTTGTCTCGCCGATTTCGTCCAAAAAGAACGTGCCCTGATTGGCCGCCGTGAACAGACCGGTCTTGTCTTTCACGGCACCAGTGAATGAGCCCTTCACGTGGCCGAAGAGTTCACTCTCCAGCAACGACTCCGGCAGGGCGCCGCAATTAATGGACAGAAAACTGTGGTCCGATCGCGTGCTCAACTCGTGGATGTATCGTGCGATCACTTCCTTACCGGTGCCGGACTCGCCGGTAATCAGCACGGTGGAATCTGTCGGGGCGACCGTCTCGGCCAGACGCAGCACATCGAGCCACGGCTTGCTGCGTCCGATGGGACGGCCACTGGTCGTGCGCTCGCGCCGCTTGATCTCCTGCTTCAGCGTTTTGTTCTCGACGCGCAGCTTGCGATGCTCGGCGGCACGACGCAGGATCGCCAGCAGCTCGTCGTTGCGGAACGGCTTTTGGATGTAGTAGAACGCGCCCTCGTTTACCGCCTGCATGGCAGACTGCAAGGTGGCTTGTGCCGTCATCAGGATCACCGGGACATCGGGATCGACCTGACGGGCAGTACTCAAGACCTGCACACCGCTCACATCGGGCATCCGCACGTCGGTCAGTACGATGTCCGGTCGCAGCTCGGGGATGCGCTCCACGCCGGCGCGGCCACCGTGGGCCGTGAACGGGATGAACCCCTCGTTCTTCAGCAGAATGCGTAGCGAATCGAGAATGCCCGTTTCGTCGTCCACGATGAGCACGCGCGGTGCGTCACCGGCGAGGGCGGGAAGGGTCACGGTGCTACTCCGGAAAGGCGAGGAAGCCGAGCGTTCACCGCATCGTCCGGATGCGGCTCGAAGGGGACCGCATTGTACTCGGGCGTTTCACCGCGACGCGACGCGTCGTGGTCCGTGGCGATCGGGAGCAGCAGCGTAAAGCGCGTACCGCGGGTCAGCGAATCCACCAGCACGACACCGCGATGCGCCTCAACCGCCCGATGGACCACCGGGAGTCCGAGTCCGGTGCCGCCGGCCTTGCCGGTCACGAACGGTTCGAACAGGCGGTCTTTGAGCTCAGGCGGGACCCCGGGGCCGTCATCGGTTACGCTCACCGTCAACAGCTCACCGGTGAGCATCGCCGACGCCGCGCCATGTTCGCCGGTCGGGCGATAGCGGTCGACCTCGACGAACACATGCCCCTCGGGTCCTACGGCCTGCACGGCATTGAGCACCAGGTTGAAGACGGCGCGATGCAGCAGATCCTCGTCCCCTTCCACCGGCGGCAATTCGGGCGCCACGCTCACCCGGACCTGCACGCCGGCGCCCCGATCGGGGTGCGAGGCGGCGATCATCGAGGCCGCGTTCACGATCGCGCCCAGATCGAGGCGGCTCACGCGCGTCACACGCGCTCGGGCAAAGTCGAGGAAGTCGGCAAGCAATCGACTCAGTCGATCGGCCTCGCGCACGACCAAATCGTGCAAGATGCGCTCGTCGTCATCGTCGGCCGTCGGCGCCGACGACCGCGTACGACGGCGCGCCAGCTGCTCGGTGGCGCTGCGAATCGACGCCAGCGGATTCCGGATTTCGTGCGCCAAGGATGCGCTGAGTTCAGCCACGGCCTGCAGTCGTTCGGCGCGAATGTGCAATGCCTGAATGCGCTTGCTATCCGAGATGTCCTGAAAGATCGCGGTCGCCGTCACACTGCCGTCCTGTCGCGTACCATTGGCCACCGTGGTCGTGACACCGATCTCCACCGTCTCGCCGTCCCGGTGAATCACTCCCTCGGCACGCGTGGTCCGTGTGCCCTCGCGCGACGACTGCTCGAGCAGCGTGGCGAGCTCCGGTGACACGCCGAGCAGCGTGTGCAACACCGGCCGCCCAACGAGCGGCCGAAGCTCGAGCCCGAGGAGTTCGGACGCCGCGGGGTTCGCGTAGAGGAGTCGCCCCTGCGCGTCGACGGTCATGATGCCGGATCGAATCGTGCGCAAGATGTCGGCCGCTTCGAGCTGGACCTTCACCAGCTGCGCCGCGAGGGCCTCGCGACCCATACCCGCCTGACGGAGACGTGAGGACACATACCCGGAGCCGATCGCGACGACCACGAACACCGCGATCTGGACGGTGATGCCGACGTAGGGCGTTCCCGGCCGCAACAGGAGCACATCGGCCGAGTACAGCAGGCAGGCGCCGGCCGCCACCGCCAGTCCGCCCCGGAAGGGCAGCAGCAAGGCCGCGCTGGCGATGACCAAGATATAGAGGGCGGCGAACTGGGAGCTCCAGCCGCCCGTGATGTGCACGACGGCCGTGACCAGCGCCAAGTCGATCGCGCACTGGATGGCATAGAAGCCCATCCCCAACGCGCGCCGTTCGAATTCGCCGTAGAGCGCGGAACCGATCGTCGCCAGGGTCGCACAGGCGAAGGCCAGCGTCGCGATCAGCGTGTCGCTGGGCGCCGCCTCACTCCAGACGAAGACCGCCGCCACCAGAATCGCACACGAGAGGACGACGCGGCCAAGCCAGACCCAGCGCAGGACGCGGCGCGGGTCGAGCATGTCCTGAATCGGTTCGTACGGGATCGCGGGGGTATATCGCACAGAGGTCGTGAGTCTTGCAGAACGCCGGAGAAGCGGAATGCTCGGCACTCTTGCAGATTGCACTACCCTGACGAATCACCGGCGTGTCCGTTTCCTTTCAGTATGCTTGCTGACCCTTCTTTGCCCGTCGTCCACGAGATCACCTTCGGTACCGCTTCGGGGCGATTGCTCGTCGTACTGCTGCTGGTCCTACTCAATGCCTTCTTT
>CAMBRJ010000050.1 GCA_945870175.1 Gemmatimonas phototrophica | reverse complement strand
CGCGCCTATGTCGCACTCACCGGCGGCAGTGTACCGGGACTGCGCGTAGTGGCCCGTTCCGACGACCCCGGCGCCATCGCGTTGTTCGGGCCGTTCCGTCGGGTCGCACAGCTTCGCGAGGCGGTGCGGGCGCTGGCCGAAGGCACCGGCCTGCGCGACTGCGGGCACGATGACGTGGTGCGCATCACCGGCAGCGCCGCGAGCCGCGGCAGCACGCTCTGGTTCGACGACGATCCCGCCTCACGTCCAAAGCGCGGCGCGAGCCGCACCCGCGCCCCCGGTTGTTTGCGACACGACCTCGGCACCTGCGCCGGTCCGTGCATCGGCGCCGGTGCCTCGCAGCCGTATCGCGAGGCCGCGGTAGCCGTGCGCGCCTTTCTCGACGGCCGGAGCGACGCGCCGGTGCGTACGCTCGAAGCGGCCATGCACGCCGCGGCCGAGCAACTCGCCTTCGAGAAGGCGGCGGTGATTCGCGACCGCCTGGCGCTGGTCAGCTGGCTGCACGAACGGGTGCAGAACTTTCACGCCAACGTGGATCGCCTCACTTTCCGCTACCACGCCGTGGGACCCGGTGAGCAGGAGTGGGTCTACTTCGTACGACGCGGCACCGTGCGCGCCGAAGTGCCTGCCCCGAAAACGCCCGAGGAGCGCGCTGCCTTTCGCGAGCTCGCGACGAAGGTGTTCACCGGACCCGATCCCTCGGGGGCCGACATCCCCACCCACGATCTCGACGAGTTCTACCTCGTGGCCAGCTGGTTCCGGCGGCGACCGACAGAGAAGGCCCGCACACGCGTGGCCGTACGCACGGCCACGCGGCGCGAAACGCCGTCCCCAGCGTAAAACCCGCACGCCATCATGCAGGCTATCGCGCAAGCGCACCACGGGCATATTGCCCTGCATCCGTCCACCGATCGGGCCGGCAACGTTAGATGTCGCGTGTCGTTGCCCCGATCGGCTTCCACCCCAGGAGACGTCGCATGAATTCCCGATTCCGCGAGTGCACGCGTGTCGCGCCTATGACGCCTGTCGCGCCCATGTTCCGCGCCCTGCTGTACACCGCGCTCGCCGGTGCCACCTTCACCCCAACCGTCGCGATCGCGCAGAAGCGCGCGGCCGACACCGCAGCCGTGACGGAGTGGAACGTGCCGTGGGCGAATACACGTCCCCGCGATCCCTCGCTCGACGCCCAGGGACGCGTGTGGTTCGTGGGACAGGAAGGCAATTACGTGGCGCGCCTCGATCCCAAGAGCGGCACGTTTACGAAGCTCGAGATCGATGCGGGGACATTCCCGCACACGGTCTCGGTCGATAAAGACGGCGACGCCTGGTACACCGGCAACCGCAACGGCATGATCGGCAAGATCGACGGCAAGACGGGCGCGATCACGCGCTATCCGATGCCCGATCCGGACGCCAAAGATCCACACACGATTGCCTTCGACCAACAGGGCAACCTCTGGTTTACCCTGCAAAACAGCAACATGATTGGTCACCTCGTGAAGAAGACGGGCAAGGTGACGATCATGAAGATGTCGACGCCGCGTTCGCGTCCCTACGGCATCGTGATCGACACCAAGGGCCGTCCGTGGTTCAACCTCTTCGGTGTAAACAAGATCGGCACGATCGATCCCACCAGCCTGCGCGTGCGCGAGTATCTGCTCCCCGACGAACGCACCCGCGGCCGTCGCATCGCCCTCACATCCGACGGCGCGGTGTGGTACGTGGATTACTCGCGTGGCTATCTGGGCCGCCTCGATCCCGTCAGCGGCGCCGTGAAAGACTGGCCCATGCCCGGCGGCAGCACATCGCTGCCCTACGCCATGACGGTCGACGACACCGATCGCCTCTGGTTCGTGGAAACGGGCACGCAACCCAATCGACTCGTCGGCTTCGATCCGCGCACGAACACGTTCACGACGCCGACAGCTGTCGGAAAAGCGGCACCGAATACGGTGCGTCACATGGTGTTCGACAAGAACACCCGCACCATCTGGTTCGGCAGCGACCAAGGTACCATCGGCCGCGCCGTCATTCCGCCAAACGAGCGCAAGCCGATCGGGTGAGGAGCATCCCCTGAAAAGCAACAACTGACGCGAAGGTCGCAGAGCACGCGAAGAACGCGAAGGAGCCCGAGTTCAACCTCGCGCCCTTCGCGTCAAGCAGTTGTAGTTGTAGTTGTAGTTGCAGTTGCCATCCCCACCTCCCAGCTCGGCTCGTGCCACATCGAAGACGTTCCCGCCAGACGTGCCCGCCAACTGGACGCGATTTCTCGTGATCAGCGCATCGAGCGAGCACTCGACAGGGCGCCGCTTTTGACCGAACATCCCTGCATGCGCTATTCACCTCGCTTCTCACGGCCTGCGGTCGCGGTCGTCCCGTTCATCGTCGCCCTGCTTGCCGGTTCGCTGCCCGCCACCGGTGCCATCGCTCAGGGAAAGCCGGCCACGAAGCCTCTGGCCACGAAGCCGCCGGCGCTCTCGCCCGCCATGGCCCCGATCACCCGGGCGGTATCGGGCGCCATCAGTGGCGACCGCGCCTTCCGGACGGTGGACTACGTCCAGCGCTACTTCCGGCTCCCCGGCAATCGAGGCTTCGACCTGGCCATCGATACCGTCGCGGCGTTGCTGCGGGTGGCGGGCTTCGTCGAGGAAGCCACGGCACCGTCTTCGGCGCGTCTCGTGTACCGTATCGAGTCGCGACCCATGCGTGACCTCGCGTGGACACCGGAAGGCGCATCGATCACGATCGTCGGGCAGTCGGCACCGCTGCAGTCGTGGCCGAAGAATCTGAACATGATTGCGATCAACTCCGTCTCCACCGCCCCCGAGGGCCTGACGGCACCAGTGATCGACGTCGGTGCGGGCGCCGAGTCCGATTTCGCGGCGGTCGATGTGAAGGGCAAGATCGTGCTGGCCGAAGGCAATGCACGGTCGATCTTCGTGCGCGCCATGCAGAAGGGCGCCGCCGGCGTGCTCGCGGCGCAGAAGCTCCCCGAGTACAACCAACAGTCGAAGAACGTCACGTCGATTCAGTTCACCGGCATCGCCCGTGACACGCTCACCCCCGGCTGGTTGCTGTTCGTATCGCGCGCGTCGCGCGATGCGCTCAAGTCGGCGCTCGCGCGTGGTTCCGTGAGCGTGCACGTCACGGTGCGTACGATGTTCGAGACGCGTCCCGAGCGCACGTTGGTGGCCGAGATTCGCGGCGTATCGAAGCCCGCCGAGCGTTTCGTGTACTCCGCCCACGTGCAGGAACCCGGCGCCAACGACAACGCGACCGGCGTCGGTACGCTGGCCGAGATGGCGCGGGTGGCGGCGCAGATGGTGAAGGCCGGCACCGCGAACCCACAGCGCACGGTCACCTTCCTCTGGGGCGACGAGATCCGTTCCACCGATCGCTACCTCAAGGAAGACAGCACACGTCGCACCGGTGTGAAGTGGGGCATGTCACTCGACATGGTCGGTGAGAACACCGCGAAAACCGGTGGCACGTTCTTGATCGAGAAGATGCCCGACCCGAGCGCGGTGTGGGTACGCGGCGAAGACAAGCACAGCGAGTGGGGCGGACGCCCACTGGCCGAGAAGGACATTCGTCCGCATTGGTTCAACGACTTCGTGCGGCAGCGGTGTCTCGATCGCGCTGCGCAAACCGGCTGGGTGGTGAAGGCCAACCCGTTCGAAGGCGGCAGCGATCACACACCGTTCCTGAACGCGCAGATCCCCGCGGTGCTGCTCTGGCACTTCACCGACCAGCACTACCACACCGACCTCGATCGCATCGACATGGTCAGCGCCGCGTCACTTGGCAACGTGGGCGCGTGTGCGTTGACGACCGGCTTGTTGCTCGCCGACGGCTCGCGCCCCGTCGTGTTGGCGGCGTTGGAAGAACTCACACGCGCCGCCGAAAAAGAACTCGCGACTCAGAAAGCCCTCGGCCGTGATACGCTGTCGCGCGGCGGCAACGCGGACACAGAACGTCATATCATCGACGTGTGGCGCGACTTCTATCTTGGCGCGATCGATCGCATTCCCGATATCGCGGTGGGGCCGATCGACCTCGCTGCGGCGATGAACTCGGCCAAGGAACGGGTGCGTAAGGCGGCTCTCTACGGGTTCTGAGTGCGGCACTTCGCGCCCTTCGCGTGAACCACTAGGCCATCAACCGACCCAGGCCCATCTGTAAGCACACCACCCCACGGCGTATCAGCGCAATACCGGCATCGTAAACGACGCCGCGTCCGCGCCCGTGGGCCAGCGTGTCGTCACCGTCTTCACGCGCGTGTAGAAACGCACGCCATCCATGCCGTGCTGATTGTGATCGCCGAAGGCAGAGTCCTTCCAGCCGCCGAAGGAGTAGAAGGCCAACGGCACAGGAATCGGCACATTGATGCCCACCATGCCGCACTGCACACGGTGCGCGAACTCGCGCGCGGCGCCGCCGTTACGCGTGAAGATCGCCACGCCGTTGCCGTACTGATGGGCATTGCACAGCGCGAGCGCTTCGTCGGCGGACTCCACACGCACGATGCACAGCACGGGGCCGAAGATCTCTTCCCGATAGATCGACATCTCGGCCGTGACATGATCGAAGAGCGAGCCGCCAAGAAAGAATCCCGCACCCTGCGTGGCCGGGTGCGTGCGTCCATCCACCACCAGCGTAGCCCCCTCGGTCACGCCAGCGGCCACGTAGCCAGCGATACGGTCGCGGTGCACCGCGGTGACGAGCGGGCCCATGTCCATGCCCTCCGCGTCCGACGCCCCCACCCGCAACCCGCGCACACGATCGGCCAGCCGTGCCACCAGCGCATCGGCCGTGGCCGCACCGACCACCACGGCCACCGAAATCGCCATGCACCGTTCGCCGGCCGAGCCGTACGCCGCACCCATCAACGACTCCACCGTCATGTCGAGATCCGCATCGGGAAGCACCACCAGATGATTCTTGGCGCCGCCCATCGCCTGCACCCGCTTGCCGTGACGCGCCGACGTTTCGTACACATGCCGCGCGATCGGCGTCGACCCCACGAAACTCACGGCCTGAATACGCGGATCGGTGCACAGGGCATTCACCGCCTCGGCGTCGCCCTGCAGCACATTCAGCACGCCCGGAGGGCCACCCGCCTCGCGAAACAGCTCGGCCAGCCGAACGGCGGTGGAGGGATCACGCTCGGACGGCTTGAGCACCACCGCGTTGCCGCACGCCAGCGCCGGTCCAAGCATCCACAGCGGCACCATGGCCGGGAAGTTGAACGGCGTGATCGCCGCCGTGACCCCGAGCGGTTGGCGCATGGAGTGCATGTCGATCCCACGCGCCACATTGTCGCTGAACTCGCCCTTGATGAGGTGCGGGATGCCGGTCGCGAACTCCACCACCTCCAGCCCGCGCTGCAATTCACCACGCGCATCGGCCACGACTTTGCCGTGCTCGCGGCTGATCAGGTGCGCCAGCTCATCGGCGTGGGCGAGACACAGCTCCCGCCACCGGAGCAGCACGCGCGATCGATCGAGCGCCGACCGGGCGCCCCACGCCGGCGCCGCCGCCGCGGCATCAGCGATGACGGTTTCGATGTCGACCGCATCAGCAAGCGGCACGTACGCCGCGATGGCGCCCGTGGAAGGATCGTAGACGGGAGCCGTGCGCGTGGAGTGCGCGTCATGGCGAGCGCCGGCGACGACATGCGGAATGCGTGGCAGAGTCATGCGTGAGGCCGAAGAAGTGCGGAAACAAGCGCGCGGTGCGGCGCGACCGAAGTGCGCGCAGACCGCCGGAGGTCAGACAAGTGCGTCGATCACGGCCGTGGTCACATCCCGCGTCGACGCGGTGCCACCCAAATCAGGTGTGCGCGGACCGCCGCCACCGACCACACGCTCAATGGCCCGAACGATACGATCGTGCGCGGCCGTGAGCCCGAGGTGATCGAGCATCATGGCACCAGCCCAGATAGCACCGATCGGATTCGCGATCCCGCGGCCGGCGATATCCGGGGCAGAACCGTGAATGGGCTCGAACATCGAGGGATGCAGTCGCTCGGGGTTGATGTTGGCCCCGGGCGCCACGCCGAGGCTACCGGAGATGGCGGCCCCGAGATCGGTGAGAATGTCGCCGAACAGATTCGACGCCACGATCACGTCGAGGGTGCCCGGATGCGTCACCATGCGCGCGGCGAGCGCATCCACGTGATATTTGCGAAAGGCGACGTCGGGGAAATCGACCGCCACGGCATCGAGTGTCTCATCCCACAGCACCATCGAATGCTGGAGGGCATTGCTCTTGGTCGCGCTCGCCAACCGGCGAGTCGGCCGGCGGGCCGCGAGCTCGAACGCGTACCGCGCAATGCGTTCGATACCACGCCGGGTAAAGAGGCCGGTCTGCTCGGCCACTTCATGCGGCGTGCCGCGGTGCAGCCGTCCGCCAAGCCCGGCATATTCACCTTCCGAATTCTCCCGCACGCACACCATGTCGATCTCCGCGGGCCCGCGACCAGCCAGCGGCCCCGGCACGCCGGACAGCAGGCGCATCGGCCGCAGGTTCACGTACTGATCGAACCGTTGGCGGATGGGCAGGATGAGCTCCCACACCGACACGTGATCGGGCACGCCGGGCGCGCCGACCGCCCCCAAATAGATCGCGTCGAACGCCTGCAGCTGATCGAGCGCGTCCGCGCTCATCATCGCGCCCGTGCGCTGGTAGTACTCGCATCCCCACGGAAACTCCGTGAACTCGAGCACACACGGTTCGTCGCGCACGGCGCGCTGCAACACGTCGATCCCGGCCGGAATCACTTCCGTGCCGATGCCGTCGCCGGCGATCACGGCGATACGGTAGGTCGTGCGTGCAGTGGTGGTCATCGACACGCGGGCATCACATGCCCGGCGGCGTGAACCGCCCGTCCTGAGCCAGCCAGCCGCCATCGGCGTAAATGATCGTGCCGTTCACGTAGCTCGCGGCATCGGAGGCGAGGAACAGCGTGGGTCCCACCATTTCCTCGGGCTTGCCCCAGCGGTTGAATGTCGTCTTGGCCGCGTAGGCGTTGAACCAGTCTTCGTTCGCCTTGATCGGCGCCGTCAACGGCGTTTCGATCACGCCAGGGCCCACGCAGTTCACGCGCACGCCGTACGGCCCAAACTCGCTGGCCGCGCCACGCGCCAGCTGCAGGATGCCAGCCTTGGTTGCCGAGTACACCGACTGTCCCGGCTCGACGACGAGGGAACGGATCGACGAGAACAGCACGATGCTGCCGCGCTTTTGCGCGACCATGATGCGCCCAGCCGTGCGGAGCACGTTGAAGTTGCCGGAAATGTTCACCTTGAGCACGCGATCGAGTTCCTCGTTCGTGTAGTCGAGGATCTTTTTTCGCACGTTGATGCTGGGGGTGCAGATCACGATATCGAGACGTCCGTGCTTCGCCGCGATGCCGTCCAGCGCGCGATCGACCGACGCCGCATCGGTGATGTCGATAACGCCGGATTCCGTCGTGCCGCCGGCCTGCGCAGCGACGGCCGCCGCCTTGTCCTGCGCGACATCGAGGCACACCACCGTGGCGCCCTGTGCGACGGCGCCGAGGGTGACTGCTTCACCGATGCCGGATGCGCCGCCGATGATGGCGGCAACCTTGCCGGTGAGATCAAAAATTCCGTGGCTGGCCATGACGCGCTGTCTACTCGCTGAGAGAGGGAAGGATGGTGCGCGTCGGGCCGTCTGGTCCGCCCAACGCGCGCCGAATGAGTTGAACCACAAAGAAGGCCGTGATCGAACCGGCCAGTCCCGCCATGGCGGGCGTCACGCCGGCAATCGACAACGCGGTGGGCCAGAGCTTGAGCCCCCCCACGATGGCGATACCGGCCACGATCGCTGCGAGTGCATCGGCGGTCGCAGCGCGACGGCTGAACAATCCGGCTAGGATGGGCACGAACAGGCTCACGCCCATGATGGTGTAGAAGATACTGAGGGCACTCACCACGCCAGCCGCCGTGAGCGCCACGCCCACGCCAAGCGCACCAGCCAACACCGCCGTGATGCGGGTCACGCGCAACATCTGCACGTCGGAGGCCTCGCGATTCACGAACCGCTTGTAGAAATCCTGCGAGAGCGACGTGGTCAGCATGAAGAGCACGGCGTCGGCCGCGCTCAACTCGGCGGAGAACACGGCCGCGAGACCGAGTGTCCCGATCGCGAGGGGCACGCCCGACACCAGCAACGTGGGCAGCGCCAGCTCGGGTTGTGCGAGATTGGGAAACTGCGCGCGCGCCATCATGCCCAGCAACACGGGGATACCGGCATACAACATGAGCGCGAGCGCATTGAGCCCGACACCGATGCGTACCGCGCGATCATCACGGGCGCCGTAGATTTTCTGCAGTAACCCGGGCGACACAATGAAGGCTGGTCCGAGCATGGCGAGATACACCAGCCCCGAGCCGCCGCCGCTCCACGGATTCCAGTAGTCCGCTGTAGGCTGCAGCGCGCGCACCGCCTGCCATCCACCCGACGCGGACAGCGCAAACGGAATGGCGATCGCAAAGCCCACCAGCTTCACGGTGAGTTGCACCACGTTCACGTACGCCGAGGTGAGCAAACCACCGGCCGCGAAGTACACGGTGATCAACATCCCGCCGAGAATGCAGCCGAGTCCCTTGGGCACCCCGGCCACGACGTTCAGAATCCACGAGACCGCGATCAGCTGGCCCGCGAGAATGAACACCGCGCCGATCCAAAGCAGCGCCGCAATGACCGATCGCACCACCACGCCATAACGGAATTCGAGATAGTCACCGACCGTGCGCAGATCATGCGCGGCCGCCACACGCCGAATGGCCGGACCGATCCAGAAGCCGAGGACGATGGAACCGAGGCCAGCGGAGAGCACCCACCAAATGGCGGCGAGACCATCACGATAACCGAGGCCCGTGGCGCCGACCGTGGAACCGGCGCCGATGTTCGCGGCCAGCAACGTGCTGAAGAGCAGCCCGGGACCGAGCGCGCGACCGGCCACGAAGAAGTCGCCAGCTGTTTTCACGCGGCGCGAAATCCACGCCCCTAACGCCAGCTGCGCCGCGGAATACGCGATGAGCAGCACGAGTTGCACGTTCACCGGCGGCGCTCACACATGCAGCAAGTCCCGTTGCGAGAAAATCGTGAGATCGAGTGTCGGCGAGAGTTACGCGACACTTTCGTGCTTGACAAGCCTCACGACACCAGCGACGTTCGCCGATATGCCTACGACTGCGCAACAGATCGATCGTGTCTTCGCGGCCATCGACGCGGCCACCGATGAAATGGTCGACTTCACCGCCGAGATGGTTCGCATCCCAACCGTTAATCCGCCGGGCGATGCGTACGAGGAGTGTGCGCACTTCATCGGTCAGCGCCTCGACGACTGCGGCTTCGCGGTGGAGTACCTCACCGCTGAAGGACACGCCGATCATACCCCGACGCATCCGCGTGTCAACGTGGTGGGGCTACGCGAAGGCGTGACGAAA
Organism: Gemmatimonas phototrophica; assembly: GCA_945870175.1. Classification (GTDB taxonomy): domain Bacteria; phylum Gemmatimonadota; class Gemmatimonadetes; order Gemmatimonadales; family Gemmatimonadaceae; genus Gemmatimonas; species Gemmatimonas phototrophica_A. The sequence goes on along the minus strand of CAMBRJ010000050.1, from coordinate 1,617 downwards.
CGTCCGCTGGTGCATCTCAACGGACACTTCGATGTCGTGCCGGCCGGTGCCGGGTGGACGGTCGATCCGTTCGGTGGCCTGGTGCGCGACGGGCGCATTTATGGACGCGGCACCTGCGACATGAAGGCCGGCATCACTGCGGCCATCTACGCCGCCGAAGCGATCCGGCGCGCCGGCGTTCCGCTGGTCGGCTCGGTCGAGGTCAGCGGGACGGTCGATGAAGAGAGCGGCGGCTTTGCCGGCATGGCCTGGCTGGCCAAGCAGGGACGCCTCAGCGCCGACCGCACCGACGCGGTGATCATTACCGAACCCACCAACACCGATCGCATCTACACGGGTCATCGCGGCGTCTACTGGTTCGAAGTCACCACGCACGGCCGGATCGCCCACGGCTGCATGCCCTTTCTCGGGGTCAGCGCCATCGAACACATGGGCGTGATTCTCGACCAGATCCGCCGCGAACTCATGCCCGCCCTGGGCGCGCGCACCACGGCGGTGCCGGTCAAGCCGGACGGCGCGCGTCATGCCACGCTCAATATCAACGGCATCGCCGGTGGACAGCCCATCGACGGTATCCAGACGCCGTGTGTGGCCGACCTGTGTCGAGCCGTATTCGACCGGCGCTTTCTCGTGGAGGAAGGCTTCGACGCCACTCGCGGCGAAATCGTGGAGCTGCTGGAGCGCGCCGCCCGCGAGACCCCGCACCTGATCTATGAACTGCGCGACCTGATGGTGGTGCATCCCGTGCGCACCCCCGACGGCGCCTCGGTGGTGTCGTCGCTCGAGCGCTCCATTCAGCAGGTGCTCGGGCGCCCCGCCCTCCTCGCAGCCAGCCCGGGCACGTACGATCATAAGCATGTCGATCGCATCGCCGGCGTGCCCAACTGCGTCGCCTACGGGCCCGGCATCCTCGACCTCGCGCATCAGCCCGACGAGTACTGTGTCATCGACGATCTCGTGCAGTCCACGAAGGTCCTCGCGCTCTCGATATTGGAGTTAACCGGCACGCTGTGACGTAGCCGGTACCGCGCCGATCCTCGCCTCCGCTTTACAAGCAGTCGTGGGGCGGCGCACTTGCATGACAATGACTCGTGGTCACGCGATGCCCTCGGCGCCGCGTGCAATGTCCGGTCGTACCTACTCCAGCATTCCCTGACGGCGTAGACAGTTGTCCTCATGAGGAGCATCAGATGAATCGTGGTTCTCGCTGGCCCGTGTTCCTGCTCGGCCTTGTCGCAGCGCTGCTGCCGCTCGGACCGTTGCACGCCCAATCCACCGGTACGGTTTCCGGTCGGGTGACCGACGAACGCTCGGGCCAACCGCTGCCCGGCGCGCAAGTGTTCGTGGAGATCAGTCGCGTCGCGCGCTCCGATCAGGAGGGGCGCTACCGCCTCGCTGAAGTGCCCGCCGGCAGTCGCTCGATCACCGTGCGCATGATCGGCTACGCCACGAAGGTGGTGCCGGTCACCGTCACCGCCGGACAGACGCTCACCACTAACATCAGCCTCGCCGTGCGGCCGCTCGACCTCGATGCCGTGGTCGTCACCGGGCAGGGCGGTGAAATCTCCAAGCGACGCATCGCCACCACGGTCGATGTCGTCAGCCGTGAGAAGATCG
>CAMBRJ010000049.1 GCA_945870175.1 Gemmatimonas phototrophica | reverse complement strand
ACGCGGTCGAACGTGTACACCCACCCTTGCTTCGTGGTCTGCGCCACCACCTTCCGCAGTTTGCCGTCGACCATGACGTCCATCAGGTTCGGCGCCATCGGCGTGTCGTAATCCCAGATGTCGTGGTGCACCATCTGGAAGTGCCACTTCCGAAGACCGGTCTTCGCGTCGAGGGCCACGAGCGAGTTGCCGTACAGGTTGTTGCCGGGGCGATGTCCGCCGTATTCGTCCATCAGCGGCATACCCACCGGGATGTACACGAGGCCGAGCTGTTCGTCGGCGGCGTACGGGGCCCACGCGTCGTTCTTGCCCACACCCTTGGTGCCGTTCTTCGAACCGTTCTTCCACGTGTCGGCGCCGAACTCACCCGGCTGCGGCACGAGGTTGAACTTCCACGCCTGACGTCCGGTGCGTACATCGAATCCCCGCACGGTGCCGGTCACGTTGTGCGTGCGAATCGGGTAGTAGCCGTGAATCGACGAGTTGCCCAACACAATCATGTTGCCCACCACCATCGCCGGTGAACTGGCGGCGATCTGTCCCGCGGCGGGGTCGAGGCCTACCGTGCCGTCGGCACCGATCTTCTTCACCGGGTCCCACGTCTCGCCGGGCTTCGCTTTACGCATCGGCGCCGCGTCAGAGATGATGAGCGGACCCGAGTCGTCGACGGCCAGCGGCACCATGGGGTACCCCAATCCGTCCATCAGGTCGACCACACCGTTCTTGCCGAACAGCGGATCGGGCTTGCCCGTTTTCGCATCGAGCGAAATGAGGTGATAGCCAGGCGTGACCAGCAGCACGCGTTCAATGCGGCCATCGGTCCAATACGACACCCCGCGACCGGCGAACTGCCGCGGCGCCTTCTGCCAGCGGATGCCTTCGTCCAAGCGGTACATCCACAACGTCTCGCCCGTTTCCGGATCGAGCGCGGTCGCGACGCGACGCGTGCTGGCCACGGTGAACAGTCGACCGTTGGCGAAGATCGGCGTAGTGCGATAGTACTCGTCCTTGCCGAACGCGCTGGCCTTCCACTCCCACGCCACCTGCAGGGAATCAAAGTTGCCGCCGTTCACCTGTTCGAGCGGCGAGTAGCGCGTGCTCCACTGGTCGGCCCCCCAATGCCGCCATTCGCCATACGCGTTACCGCGTACGAGTGGCTTGCCCTGTTGCGCCACCGTGGGAGCGACACGCGCGAACGTGGCGCCGACAACAGCGGCACCCGCGACCAGCGCGAAGCCGACGAGCCGTTTGGTCCTGCGTAGCATCATCTGATCTCCTAAAACTGCGGGACGAGTCTGAACCAACGTACTTCCCAACCATCTTCCAGCGGCGATGGCGCGTTGCTGGGTCCTGCGTCAATGCGCACCGCCTTCAACCAATTCGGCTCGGCCGTCAGTTCGACCTTGCCGGCGGGCATACCGTTCAACTTGAGGATGTAGGCCGTGACCCACACGTACTCGTCTTCCGTGAGCGTGCCTGGCGCCGACTTGGGCATCAGGTTGCTGAGATAGCCGTACAGCTCCGACAGCGGACGTCCAAACCAGCGGAGTTCGAACGCGGGGCCCATGTGCGACGCGGTCGTGTGACAGCCCAGACACGCGCCATTGAACACGCTCTTGCCCTTGATGGCCTGCGCCGGAGTGTACACCCCTTGCGTGGTCGACTTGGGCGCCTGCGCCGCGGTGGTGCGCGGTGCGAAGAGCGCGGCGGCACACACCAGCAACAGTCCGGTCGTTACCGTCTTCGACGCCGCACGTGCACCCGACAGTCGACGCATCACGCCTGACATCCCCCACGCCACCCCGACCACGACCAGTACACCCATCACTCCCCGCAGCACGTCCGCCAGAAACAGCGCATTGAGCACCGGCGGCGTGAATCGGTACGTGCGCAACGTGGCCGCGCGCTCCAGCAGCCAATGCCACGCTTCGTGCGTGATGAACGCCGAGGCGATGATCACACCCATGCGCTCGGGCACGGCGCGCGCGAACACCCAGCGCAGCGCCGGCACCGCCACCGCCAGCACGGCCAGCTGCGCGAGCTCCACGCCCACGTTGAACGCCGCGAGCGAAGTGAGCAGATGCGACCCGGCAAACTGCAACTGCTCGCGCAACGCCGTGGAAAATCCAAAGCCATGCACCAAGCCGAAGGCGAACGCGATCATCCAGCGATGCGGCACGCGCGCGCCCACGATGTTCTCGAGCGCCAGGTACACGATGGAGCCCGCAATCAGCACCTCGACCAGCGGCGGAAACCATAACGCCGTGGGAGCGAAGCCCAGCGCCGACGCCACCAGCGTGATCGAATGCGCGATCGTGAACGCCGTGACCACACCGACCAGCGGGCGCATCGCGCGAATCGGCAGCACCAGGCAGAGCACGAACAGCAGATGATCGATGCCGCTGAACATGTGCCCCATGCCGGTGAGGACGAACCGCCACGCCGCATGCCACCAGCGCGGATCGAGGCGCACCTCGCCCGGATCGCCGTCGAACGTGATCACGCGCTCGGCGCCACTGCGCAGCAGCAACGTGACGACCGTCGTGGTGCGCACGCCGAGGTGGGCCCACTTGGGCTCAAGCACCAGATCCGCGTCGTCGCCGACGATCACGCCGTTCGTCGGCACGTCGAGCAACACGTCGAGCAGCACCTGCCCCACCGGAATATCCGTCATCACCGGCATCGGCAACGTCTGCACGGCGCGCAACGCGCTGTCGTACGCATCGAAGGCGCGATCGCTGGGCAGCGCGGCACGAACCGCCACCACCTGCGGGGCGCCCAAGGCGCGATCGCCCACGCGCAGCCGCAATCCATCGGCAATCCACAGCTGGGCCGCGTCACGCAGGGTGGGATCGGCCCGCGCCACATCCAACAACCCCGCGCCACGCGTGGGGAACGACACGTCACGCATGCTCTCCAGCGGCACGCGCACCAGCAGGCGCACGCGTGCGCCGTCGGGCTTCACGAACGTGCGTACGACCACCGTGGCCGGAATTTCATGCGCCTGCGCACGATGTCCCGGGACGACGACCAGCAGCAGAGCGAGCAGAAATACGAGCAGGGGCATCGCGACGCGGGCGGCGATTCTCTGGACAGGCGGGAGGCGGTGGGTTACTAAGGAAGGGTTCGCGGCACCGCCGTGATTGCTCGAAGATACCATCCCGCCCCGGAATCCACACGGGGTCCTACCCCTGATGGAGTTGCTGATGACGAAGAAGCGCAATACGCTGCGCTGGATCGCGCTCACGCTGACGATCGGCGCCCTGGGTGTCGCGCAAGCGTCGCTCCGTGCCACCGACCGGCAGATGGTGCAAGCCCCCCGGTTCGAGGTCGATCCCGTATGGCCAAAGCCCATGCCGAACCACTGGATTCTGGGCTCGGTCATCGGCGTCGGCGTGGACAGCCGCGACCACGTGTTCATCATCCATCGCGGTGATTCCACGCTGAATCAGCGCACCGAAGCCGGCCTCAACGCCAAGCCGCCCATCGCCGAATGCTGCGCGTCGGCCCCGCCGATTCTCGAGTTCGACCCCGCCGGTAATCTGGTCAAGGGATGGGGCGGGCCGGGCGAGGGCTACGTGTGGCCCGGCTCGAACCACGGCGTGGCGGTGGACGACAAGGACAATATCTGGATCGGCGGCAACGGCCCCACCGATTCACACATCCTCAAGTTCTCGCATGAGGGCAAGTTCCTGCAGCAGATCGGCACGCCCGGTCAGGGATCGGCCAGCAACGACAGCACGCACTTCGGTCGCGTGGCCAAGATCACCTTTGACGCCAAGGCCGGCGAGGCCTACGTGGCCGACGGCTACGGCAACAAGCGCGTGGCCGTGCTCGACATGAACAGCGGGAAGCTCAAGCGCTTCTGGGGCGCCTACGGCAACAAGCCCGACGATGCGCGGATGCCGCCTTACGATCCGTCGGCGCCGCTGGCGCAGCAGTTCCGTAATCCGGTGCACTGCGCCGAGCCGACCAATGACGGGATGGTGTACGTGTGCGACCGTCCCAACGATCGCATCCAGGTGTTCCAGAAAAACGGCAAGTTCGTGAAGGAAGTGCGCATCGCACCGGCCACGCGTGGCGACGGCTCGGTGTGGGACATTGCCTTCTCGAAGGACGCGGCGCAGAAGTACATGTACCTCGCCGACGGCAAGAACGAGCGCGTGTACGTGATGGACCGGCTGTCGCTGGAAATCCTCACCAGCTTCGGCGACGGCGGCCGTCAGCCCGGACAGTTCTTCGCCGTGCACAGCATTGCGACCGACTCAAAGGGCAACATCTACACGACCGAAACGTACGAGGGCAAGCGCCTGCAGAAGTTCCGCTACATGGGCGTCGGATCGGTCAAGCGCGGCAATCAAGGCGTGGTCTGGCCAACGGGGAAGTAACCGCGGATCTCTTGCTCGAGAACAGAAAAGGCCAGCGCGAGTGCGCTGGCCTTTTCGTTTCCCTCCCCCAAAGAAACAAAAGACCTGCTAGCCGCGGATTCGCGCGAAAACGGCGCGGATTCGCTCGGTCCAATCCGCGTACGATTCGCGCACATCTGCGGTACAGTTGTTGGGGGTTTCTAAAAGCAGTACGACTGAAATCAGGGAATCACGCCGGCGCACTCGATCTCGACCTTGGCGCCGGGCGACACGAGGGCGGCGACCACAACCGTGGACCGGGCCGGCGGTGCGACCGGGAAGAACTCGCGATATACCGAATTCATGCCCCCGAAATCCTTCACGTCGGTGAGAAACACGGTACACTTCGTCGCGTTGGCCAGCGTGGTGCCAGCGGCCTCGAACACCTTCTTCGTGTTCTCCAGTGCCAGGCGCGTCTGGCCCTGAATCGTGCTGTCGGCCGCGGTGCGGCTCATGCCGAGCTGGCCCGAGGCGAACAGCATGTTCCCCACACGGATGCCGGGCGTGAGGGTGGGCGACGCACTCTGCCCGACGGGAATCACCTGCTGGCGGATGGCGGCGGCTTGCGCCAGCGCCGTGCCGGCGAGCACCGTAGTAGAGAGCGACGCCGCGATGGCGACAGTGGTGGCGAATACGAACGAACGACGCATCAGCAATCCTCCAGGAAGACGGGAACGGGAATCATATGCCCTTGTTCGACTTTGTGTGCACAGCCTGTCAGCAGAGCTTCGAAGCGTTGGTGCGTGGCAGCACGCCGCCGGCCTGTCCGGCCTGCGGCAGCACCGCCCTCGAGAAGCAGGTGGCCATGCCCTCCATCAAGACCTCGTCCACGCATGGTCAGGCCATGCACGCCGCCAAGCGGCGCGACGCCGCGCAGGGCAAGGACCGCATGCACGAGCAGCGCAAATACGAACTGAGCCACGACGACTGAGGGCGCAGGGCCCGGTCGGCGTGGCTCAGCGGAATGCCGATTCCGGGCGCTAGTGGACTAGCAGGACTTGCACTTGTTGCTGTTCTTCGCGCCCATCTTGACCAGAAAGTCCACGGTCTCGACGAAGGGCGGAATGCGCTGCACCGGACCGTTCGCCATGTCGGTGGTGGTCTGACCACGACGGCTGATCGCCATGATGTCCCCGCCTTTGCCGGCGAGATACGTGATCAGCGCATTGTCGCCGCGGGCCGCCGCATGGTGGACGGCGTTGTAGCCGTTATGGTCGCGCATGTTCACGTCGACCTTGAGCTCTTCAATCAGGTACTTGGCCGACGCCATCCACGCGTCCGGCGCATGCCGGTGCGAGTTGGCCGCGAAGCCTTCCCCGTAGCCCACGCCGGTCGCCGCGTGAATCGGATACACGCCCGGGCCGCCGTCAGGAATCGGCGCGAGCCCCGACGGATCCTTACCGCCAGCGGCCCCGTCATCACCGCCGGAATCGTCGCCGGGCAGACGGCCGGTCGGCTTGATCGTCGGGATCGTGATGTCGGCCCCGTACTTCACCAGCAACTTCATCGCCGGTACATCGGTGCCGTACGCGGCACGCCAGAACGCCGTGGCGCCTACCGTGTTCACACCCAGCAGGTCGAAGTTGTACGACATGAACCACAGGTGCTTTTTGAGGCGCACGTTCACATCGGCGCCGGCCTTCAGGAACGACTCCATCAGGTCGAGGTACGACGTGGTCTGCTGCAGCTGCGCGGTGGGCTGCGGATAGAGCGACTTGGCCGCCCACTGCACGTTGATCGTGGCGTACAGGGGCGCCGCGCCGGCGTCGCTCTGCAACTTCACATCGGCGCCCTTCTCGAGCAGCACCTTGGCCATGTCGAAGCGGCCGTTGATCGTCGCCATGAGCAATGGGCTGGTGTGATCGCCCTCGCTCACGTGATTGATCTTGGCACCCGCTTCGAGCAAACGCGCCACGCACTCGTCGCTGCCATCACGCACGGCAAACAGCAGCGCGGTGAGTCCGCCCTTGTTGCCGATCAGGTCGCCGTAGGTCGGACCACGACTGTTAAAGCCCGTCTGCGGCGGCGGCGCCGAGTCACGCTTCACCGGCGCACCGCCGGCGGCGGGCGCACCACTCGCCGGAACCGCCGCGCGACCAGCGGGTGCCGCCACAGCGGGTGCCACCGCGGGTACCGGAGCGGCAGCGGCAGCCGGAGCGGCCGCGGCCATCCGCGGCATAGTCGCACCACCAGCAGCACCACCAGCAGGAGCGGCACCTGCCGCCGCCACCGTCGGCGCCGCATCAGCCGCCTTCATGGCCGCCACGCGACGGCCGCGCTGCACCAGCATCACACGCTCCGCCTTTTCCTTGGCCGAGATGTCTTCAATCTTTGACGCGAGCTCAAGATTCGCGCCACGCCTAATGAGGATGTCGAGCGCCGCCAGACGGTTGGCCGAGGCCGCCCACATGAGCGGCGTCTGCCCCCACGCGCCTTCGCGCGTGTCCACTGGCGCGCCCTTGTCGAGCAGTGCCGCGACCGAGGCGGGATCGCCGTTCGACGCCGCGAAATGCAACGCCGTGACCGCACCCGTGGTCGTGACCGCGTTCACGTCGGCCCCAGCCGCCAGCAGCGCCTTCACGGCCGCCGAGCGTCCGTTGCGCGCCGCCAGATGCAACGGCGTGTAGTTGCCGTTGCGCGTCACCGCGTCCACGCGCGCCCCCGCATACATCAGCATCTGCGCCCCGCCGGCGTCACCACGCTGCGCCGCCCAGTGCAGCGCCGTCATGCCGTCGGGCTGCGCCGCGTTCACATCGAGCCCCTGCTTGATCAGCACACGCACGCGCGCGCTGTCCCCGCGCATGACAGCATCAGCCACCGGAGACTCGTCGGCCGGCGTGCGCGCCGCGCCCAGTGCCAACGCGGCACCGAATACCGACGCGATCACCGCCAGCCGATAGGCCCTGGTCGATCCGAACGGCGATCCGAACGGCGATCCGAACGGAGATCCGAACTTAGGCATAGGAATTCAGGTTGAGGGCACCCGTGGCGTCACCGAACTTCGTCTGATCGTTCAGGCCAAGCGTGTGCATCATGCTGAGCATCGCGTTCGCCATCGGCGTGCCGTCCGGCGCCTTGATGTGCAGGTTGCCGGCCAGCTGACCTTCCGCCTTGCCCAGCAGGATGAGCGGGCAGCGACGATGGTTGTGCAAATTCGAGTCACCCATCGGCGAGCCGTAGATGATCATCGTCTTGTCGAGCATGTTGCCGTCGCTCTCCTGAATGCCCTTCAGCTTATCCAGGAAGTACGGCAGCATCGAGACGTGATACTTGTTGATCATGTTGAAGTCCTTCACGCCACGCTCGGTACCGCCATGGTGCGAGGCCGGGTGGAACGGCTTGTCGGTGCCGCTCTCCGGATACGTCCGGCTGGAGCCGTCGCGTCCCATCTTGAACGAGAACACGCGCGTAATATCCGCCGCAAACGCCAGCGCCTGAATGTCGAACATCAGCTTCACATGCTCGGCGAACGAATCAGGCACGCCGGCCGGCGCTTCCGGCAGCTCGCGCGGATCGCCGCTCTGATTGCGCGCTTCCACGCGCTGAATGCGGCGCTCGACTTCGCGGATGTCCTCGAGATACTTGTCGAGACGGTGACGGTCGTCGGGACCCAGGTTCACCTTGAGCGACGACATCTCCCCCGACACGAAGTCGAGAATACTGCGACGCGTGCGACGACGTTCGGCCCGTTCGGAGCTCGTACCACCAACGCCGAACAGCTTCTCGAATGCGACGCGCGGATCGCGAATGACCGGCAGCGGCTCGGTGGGCGACGACCAGCTGATGGAGTCGGTGTACACGCAGGCGTACCCATAGGCGCAACCGCCGGCCTGGTCCACGTTCTCGATGCACAGCTGCATGGAAGGAATCGGCGTGTCCTGACCGAAGCGCTTCGCGTACAACTGATCGAGCGACGTGCCGACCTTCACATCCGAGCCTTCCGTCTGCTTGGCGTGCGCCTGCGTCAGGAACGTGGCGCTGGAGCGGAAATGGTCACCGCCGATTTCGTTCGGTGACGACGGCTCCGCTTCACGCACGTCGGTGTTGCTGATGATCGTGAGGTAGTCGCGATACTGCTCGAGCGACGACATCGCGGTGGGTGCGAGATCGAACTGCTTGCCGGCCGCCGCGGGCGACCAGAGGTTGAGTTTCGAGCCGAGTTCATTGCACCCGGCGGCCCCGTGCACCATCTCGATGGCCACCAGGCGTGGCGCCTTGTTGGCCAGGAGGCGCGAGCCGCGACCCGTCGGAATCATCGCATCGAGATACGGCAACGCGATGGTAGCACTGAGGTTCTGCAGGAACTGCCGGCGGGGCATCGCCTTGCCGCTGAGAAAATACATGGTGTGGCGTCTCCGGTATCGTGAACGGGGTGCTAATCGTTGGCGAGTGCGTACGACGAATGATCAGCGAACGCCGGGCGCCGATGCGCCCTTCGTCCCCGAGTCAGCCTGCTCCATCACTTTCTTCAGTCGGAACGCGTCGCTCTTCACGACCCCGACAATGAAGTCCTGCATACGGTAGTTGTTGGCCTTCACCTGTGCTTCGATCTTCCGGACGGCGGGATGATCGTAGTACTCCACGCGACGCCCCAAGGCATACGCCATCAGGTTCTGCGTGAAGTTGCGCACCAGCGGCGTGGGCCGCTTCAGCAGCGCCTTCTGCAGTTCGAGCGCATTGGTGATCTTCGTGCCGTCGTAGAAGTCGCCACGGGTGTCGAGCGGCGTGCCGTTCTCACGGATGCGCCACTGTCCGTTCACATCGAAGTTGTCCATGGCCAGGCCGATGGGATCGATGAACACGTGACACGACCGACAACTCGGGTTGGCCCGATGCTCTTCCATCCGCTCGCGCGTGGTCAGCATGCGACCTTCCTTGCTGTCACCCGTCTTCTCGAGGTCAGGGACGTTCGGCGGCGGGGCCGGCGGGGGCGTACCCATGAGCACTTCCATCACCCACTTGCCGCGTAATACCGGCGACGTGCGGTTCGCATGCGACGTGAGCGTAAGCACGCTCCCATGCCCGAAGATGCCCACGCGGCCGGAGTTGGCCGGATACTCGACGCGACGGAAGTCGGTCCCGACCACACCCGGGATGCCGTAGTGTTTCGCCAGATCCTCGTTCGCGTACGTCCAGTTGGCCGTGTACAGCTCGAGGAAACTGCGGTTCTGTCGCACGAGATGATCGAAGAACATCTCGGTTTCCTGCACCATATCGTCCGCGAGCTGTTCGCGGAAATCGGGATACTGCAGCGCGTCCGGATGCACCTTTTCGATGTCCGACAACCGAAGCCACTGCGCCGCGAAGCGCGTGGAGAGCGCACTGCTGCGCTTATCGGCGAGCATGCGCTTGGTCTGCGCGATCAGCACCGTGGTATCGGTGAGGAGGCCGCGACGACCCAACGACACGAGCTGCGAATCGGGCGGAGCGCCCCACAGGAAAAACGAGAGACGCGACGCCAGGTCGAGGCCGTTCACCGCCACGCGCGAACCCGGCTTGGACACCGCCGGCATCTCTTCCACACGGAAGATGAAATGCGGACTGGCCAGCAACGCTTCGAGCGCGGTGCGAATACCGAGTTCGAAACCGCCGTCCTTGGCACCGGCGTCATAGAACGTAAGCAGTCCCTTCAGATCGTTCGGCGCCAGCGGACGACGATACGCCTGAGCACCCAACCGCGTCACGATCTTCTCGGCGCACGGACGCGCCTCGGACGGCGCCAGCGGGCGGCAGCTGAAAATGCGACGGCGGCTCGGCGTATCCGACACGCCGGTTGGGTTGAACGGCCCGGTGACCGCGAACATCTGGACGTGCGACTGCGTGGTGATGCCGGCCTGCGAGCCGATCTGCGTGTCGGCGATGCTGTGCCCGATCGGCGCGATGTTGTCATTCACCGGACCTTCGAAGGTGCGGATGAACGCGGCCGTGATGCGGTGCGGACCGGCCCGCACCGAGATCGGCTTAGTGCGGATCTCCATGCCGTTCGGGTCGGCCTGCGACATGCCACGGTCCACCTCGAGCACCGCCATCCGCTCGCCATTCACCGAAATCTCGATCTTCTCGTCGAACGGCGCGGCGGAGCCGAACAGCTGGCCCGTGGGAATCGCATGCAACGTGATCGTGAACACGTACTCCCCATCGGCGGGGAACGTGTGCGTCACCGACGTGCCACCGCGCGTGCCCGCCGGTGCGCCGTCCACCGGATCGACCTGCGACGCCAAGCGCGCAATCTTGTAGCTCGACGTGGAGACGCTCGCCTTCGGGTCGCCCACCGCCAGGCGGCTGATTTCGCTGGCCGCGTCGAGGTAGGAATCGAGGAGCGTGGCCGACGGCATCTGCACGTCGGCGATGTTGTCGAAGTTGGCGCTCTTGGTATCGAGCGGCAGCCATGACTCCGCCTTGATGTCGACACCGAGGAGATCCTTCACGGACCGCTCATACTCGGCGCGATTCAGGCGCTGGAAGGTGCGCGTGCCGGGGTTGGGATTGAGCGCGTAGCGCGCATCCATCATCCGTTCGAGCGTACCGGCGAGCACGTCGAGCGTGTCGCCACCCGGCTTCGGACGACCCGGCGGCGGCATCATGCCCGCGCGCAGCTTGCCGATCATTTTTTCGGCGAGTTCCGGGCTGCCGTTGATGCTCGCCATGTCGAAGCTCTGCAGCGACAGGTTGCCCTGTTTGCGCTGCTCGCTATGACAGCCGGCGCAGGTCTTCTTGACCACGTCGGTCAGCGCCGATGGCGCGATCGCGGTCGGGGCGGGCGCCAGCACGGGATGCCCGAGAGCGCCACGCGTAGGCGCTACAGGACGCGCCGGCGGGTCGGACAGCGGTGCGTCGAATGCAGCAGTCGTGGCGAGCGGCG
>CAMBRJ010000048.1 GCA_945870175.1 Gemmatimonas phototrophica | reverse complement strand
TGCCGGCCGATCCGCAGCATTGATCGGCGTCCTCGAGCGGAATGTGCGAGAGTCCGGGAATGGCGCGCAACACTGCGAGCGGCGGCGAGACGACGCGCTGCGCGTGCATCTGGTGGCACGGCGGATCGTGCGTGACCCGCAACGCCACCGATGCCGTGCCGGCAATCGGTCCCACGGTGGCCAGCAGCTCCGAAATGTCACGCGTGCGCGCGCTCACGCGCTCGGCCCGCGCCGCCCACGCGGGATCATCGTGCAGCAGGTGACCGTACTGTTTGAGCATCGCGCCGCAGCCGGCGGAGTTCACGGCGATGACATCAGCGCCCGACTGCTCGAAGGCGGCAACGTTGATGCGCGCCAGTGCGCGCGCACTATCAAGATCGCCGGCATGCGCATGCAGTGCGCCGCAGCAGCCTTGCGCGCGTGTGGTGCGCAGCGCGAAGCCGTTGTGCGCCAGCACACGCTCGGTCGCGTCGTTCACGTGCGAAAAGAGTCCTGACATCACGCAGCCGGTGAGACAGGTTGCCGTGGTGGCGGGCGTCGATGACGGCAATACGGGTGTGTGGCTCGATGTCGTGCGTACGGCACGTGCCCGCAGGTTGGCTGGCGTTGTGGACGCGATCATCGCCATCGGAAAGGCGAGTCGCGCCGGCAGCAGCGGTGCGAGCAGATGCGGCAGCCGCGTGGCGCGGAAGAGGCGCGCGCCGAGCAGCGCGGTGCGCAGCAGCAGCGGATACTTGAAGACGGCGAGCACCGCGCGGGCCACGAACGGCATGCCGCGCACAGGGGCCATGGTGGCGCGTGTGGCTTCGAGTAAGTCGCCGTACGGTACGCCCGACGGACAGGCCGTCTCACAGGCGCGACACCCGAGGCACCGGTCGATATGCTGCGCCGTGGTGGGATCATCGAGCGGGATATCGCCTTCGAGCATGCGACGCATGAGCACGAGCCGGCCACGCGGCGAGTCGTTCTCGTCTTCGAGATTCACGTACGTGGGACAGGCCTGCAGGCAGAAGCCGCAGTGCACACAGGCATCGAGGCCCTTGCTGGCAAGCGCCAAGGGTGTGCCGGGCAGTGCGCACTTGGGTGCGTCCGCCACGCTATTCATCACGCTGCTCATACGACTGCCATGTCGCGATACTCCGGGCGTCGCCGGTTCAGAATGCCATGAGGATCGAAGGTGCGCTTCACCGATAGATCGAGGGCGCTGGACGGTGCGATCGGCGACGCGCCCTGTTCCACCACGACTGAGAACGGCATCGATGGTGGTGCCGAGGCCACGAAGCCGGCGATGCGGGCATCGGCGTGGTCGGTGTGCATGGTCGTGATGCGAAGGGAGCCGCGAGCTGGATGAAAGAGCAGCGTGGCGTCGGGAAACGCGACGCGTGCTGCATCGATGAGCGACGCGCCATCGGACGGCCTTGTGCGCGCACGCAGGACGAGCGCCTGCTCGGGAACGTGCCGCAGCATCGCGACCGGCGACTCCGGCTCGCTCGCGTTGCTGGTGTCGGAGGAGCCAAGCGTAAAGGCGTTGCGCGCGCCGTACGACTGCACGATGCCGCGTAACGCCGACGCGCGGGCGTCGTTGCCGGTGCATCGCGCGAAGAGCTGCGCCGGTTCGCCCGGCGCGAGTCGCACCAGCATGGGAAGCGGCGCACGATTCTCGACGAGACGCAGCACCCAGGCATTGGGCGCGTCGACGAGGGTGCCGGTGACGACATGATCCATGATCGGCTTGGCGTGCAGTCGCACGTTGACCTCGGTGATGATGCCGAGCGTGCCGAAAGCGCCGGTGTTGAGCCGCACGAGATCGAAGCCCGCGACGTTCTTCACCACCTTGCCGCCCAGGCGCACCACATCGCCGGTTCCGGTGACGGCCGTGAGTCCGAGCACGAGATCGCGAATGGTGAAATCCTCGTACGCCAGCGGCGCCGCTGATGCCGTCGCGACCACGGCACCGATGGTGGACTGCGGTGATCCATACGGGGCGATGGCCAGCATCTGGCCACTGGCGGCACACGTCGCTGAAAGTTCTTCGAGTGTGGTACCGGCGTGGACGCTGATCACGAGGTCGCCGGGCGTGTACTCGATGACGCCACCGCGGGGACGCACCACGGAAGCGGCGGCATCGTTTACCACGGGGCCACCGTGCAGCCACGTGCCGGAGCCGACCGCCCGGACCACGGTGGGGCTGGCGATCGCGCTTCGGATGGCGGCGGAAACTTCGGAAGTATCCATTAGCCGCGGTGGCTACCGTGTGATTTCACGAGGGAAGCTGTTTGGGGGCCAACGTGTGCGGGGCGGGGGGAATCACCGCTGCGAGGGGATTGCACATTCAAGAATGTGTGCATCGTGCCGAACGCACCGCTTCCGCTCGTCGAATACATGTTCGCACCCAAATGGCTTCCGGTGTGATTACCCACGTTCGCCCCCGTGGCCACGGTTGCGACCGTGGCGCCATTCTTTGCAGCTGTGGACCGGCACGACCTTGCCCGGATTTGCGCGCCGCGCCGGGTCGAACACGTCGCGGATGCTGCACATCGCGGACAGCGATTCGGCGGTGAACAGGCTTTCCATGTAGGGGAGCTTGTCGAGCCCCACGCCGTGTTCGCCGGTGATGGTGCCGCCGGCGGCGATGCAGGCGAGCATGATCTCCGACATCGCGGCGTGCACGCGCGCGGAGGCGTCGGCGTCGTTGGCGTCGTAGGGAATGTTGGGGTGCAGGTTGCCGTCGCCGGCGTGGAATACGTTGCACACCTGGACGCCGTGTCGGGTGGCGATTTCGTGGATCGTTTCGAGCACGTCGGGCAACCGGGTGCGCGGGACGACGGCGTCCTGCACGACTAGTGACGGGGCGATGCGTCCCATGGCGCCGAACGCTTTTTTGCGTCCTTGCCACAGGCGCGTGCGGTCGGCGTCGGTGGTGGCCACGAGCACGTCGCGCGCGCCTGCCTCCATGCAGCACTGCGTGATGATGGCCACGTCTTCGTCGAGTCCATCGGCCATGCCGTCCACTTCGCAGAGCAGGACGGCCGCCGCGTCGATGGGATAGCCGGCGGCGTAGATGGACGCCTCGACGGCGCGGATGGTGGCGTTGTCCATCATCTCGAGTGCCGCGGGCACGATGCCGGTGGCGACGATACGCGACACGGCGCGGGCGGCGGCGTTGACGCTCGGGAAATCGGCGAGCAGGGTGTACACCGTGTCGGGCAACGGCACGAGGCGCACCGTGATTTCCGTGGCCACACCGAAGCATCCTTCGCTGCCCACGAAGAGACCGAGCAAGTCGAAGCCGTCCGATTCGCCGAAGGCGTCGCCCAGTTGCGTGCAGGTGCCGTCGGGGAGCACGACGTCGCAGGCCACGACGTGATTGAGCGTGACGCCGTACTTGAGGCAGTGCGGTCCGCCGGCATTTTCGGCGACGTTGCCGCCGATCGTACACACGCTCTGACTGGACGGATCGGGGGCGTACTGCAGCCCATGTTTAGCGACCGCGCGTGAGAGCTTGGCATTGACGACACCAGGCTCCACCACGGCGATGCGATTGACCGGATCGACGTGGAGAATCTGCGTGAGGCGGTTGAGGCCGAGCAGCACGATATCGTCGGCCAGTGCGCCGCCGGAGAGGCCGGTGCCGGCGCCGCGAGGCACGAACGACACGCCGGCCGTGGCGAGCGCGCGGACCACGGCGACCACTTCGTCGCGGGTGCCCGGAAAGACGGCGAGTTTGGGAAGCGCGCGGTACCCCGGAAGCCCGTCGGCGTCATACGCGACGAGTTCCGGCGCGCGGGATTTCACCCAGCGCGGGCCGACGATAGCGGAGAGCGTGGCAAGCAGTGCGTCGCGCATGCCGCAAGATAGCGACGGGAACGGCCAACCCACGGTAAGCGCGAGCGGAAGGTGCCGCGAACTACGGCACGATGGATGCCACGAGCGCTTTCAGCGTCGCGAGCTCGAACGGCTTCTGCAGCACGTGCGGATGGCTGGCGAGCGCGGTGCCCGGGATGGCGTCAGAAACGGCATCGCCGGTGAACAGGATGACACGTGCGGCGAGCGCTGGGCGGCTGGACTGCAGGGTGCGCAGCACCTCCTCCCCAGAGACGACCGGAAGGTGCAGATCGCAGATGACGAGGTCGACGCGGCTGTCGCTCGCGTCGTCGCTGGCCAGGAGTTCGGTTATCGCCGTCTGGCCATCACTGGCTTCGGAGACCGTCCAGTGCTGACGCGCAAACCAGCGCTTCAATGCGAAGCGGATGCCTGGCTCGTCGTCAACGATCAGTACGCGGGGCAACTGACGCTCCAGAACCATCGGAAGGGAAAACGCGAACGGGTGTTCGTAGTTGCACGAACACCCGTTCAAACACCACTGTGAACAACTAGCGCGGAAGGTCTCGTTCGGGAATTCCCGAACGAACATCCGATGGTGAACGCGGCCTCAGGCTGCTCCCCAGAATCCGGACAGCGCACTGCCATCGGGCGACTCGCGCAGCTTTTCGAAGGCCCGTTCGCGGATCTGCCGGATTCGCTCACGCGTGACCCCCATGAGGGCGCCAATGCGCTCGAGGGTCATGGCTTCTGCCCCTTCGTCGAGCCCGTAGTACAGATACAGGATTTTGCGTTCGCGCGGGGTGAGGTACTTCCGGAAGACGCGATCGATGAACTCCCGCATGAGGCGGAAGTCGGTGCCTTCTTCGATGTCGGTGTGCGTCTCGCCGGCGAAACGTTCGCCGAGGGTGGACGCTTCGCGATCCTGCCGATCGATGGGGGCGTCGAGGGAGACTTCGGTGCTGGTGATCTGGCGGGCGTTGCGGATCTGCTCGATGGGCTCCTGGAGGAGCTTGGCCATCTCCGCATCAGTGGGCTCGCGATTGAGCACCTGATTGAGGACCATCTCTCCGCGGGCCATGCGGATGAGCTGGGAGTTCTGGTTGAGCGGGATCCGGACGCTGCGCGTCTGTTCGGCGAGTGCCTTGAGGACGGCCTGACGGACCCACCAGACCGCGTAGGAGATGAACTTGACGCCCTGATCGGGATCAAACTTGCGGACCGCCTTGAGGAGGCCCTCGTTGCCGATGGCGACGAGTTCGGAGAGATCGAGACCGTGTCCTTGATACTTCTTCACGTAGCTGATCACGAACCGGAGGTTCGCGGTCACGAGGCGCTCGGCGGCGGCCTCATCTCCCTTTTGGGCGAGCCGAGCGAGACGACGCTCTTCGGCTGCATCCGTGATCAGGGGGAGCTTCTGAATATCGTGAAGGTATTGATCGAAGGCGGTAGATGGGGAGGAACGGAAAAAGCCTTTGGAGCGGGCTTCGGTGGTTCTGGTCGCGGCAGCTGCCTGCATACGCCCTCGCCGAACATGTGCCTTAACGACGGGGTCCGGACTCGGCCCTGTCAGGGAGGTGGGACCGCCACGATAACGGCGGAGTACGGAGCGGTCAATGGAAATCTTTGTCGGCTACGCAATTCCTGCACTTACAAGTCAGTTATGCAACGGTATCGCGACAGTCTATGGGTGGATCCCCTTAAAGGAGGGGAGATGTGCCCTAAAGTGTTGCGGCAGCGCAACATATCAGCGTTCAAAGCAGAGAAGTAAGCTTCCCGCAGTCCTCAGATCGCCGACGTAGCATCCGGTCCTAAGGCGCGCAGCGCGGACTTTACGACCTCATCCGTCACGGCCACCGCCCAGTTCCCCTCGGCGGCTTCCATTTCACCGATGCCGCGGGGGAGGGAATAGCGGGCGGAGCCTCCGCGGGCCTTCTTGTCGCCGTGGGTGGAGGCGATGAGGTCATCGAGGCGGATGCCGGCGGGGAGGCGTGACGGCAGCCCGGCCCGCTCCACGGCATCGGCGATGGCCATCGACAGCCCCTCGCGGGCCAGGCCGATCGACTCGGCGATGCGGGCTTCGGCCACCATGCCCATCGCGACAGCGTCGCCGTGGAGCAGTTCGAAGTTGAGGACCCGTTCCACGGCGTGGGCGATGGTGTGGCCGAAGTTGAGGATCTGCCGGAGTCCGCCCTCACGGGTGTCTTCGGCGACGACGTCGGCCTTGATCCGCGCACTGCCGGTGATCAGGGTGGTGATCGTGGCGGCAAAGTTGGGGGCCGAGGCGCCGTGGTCGCGGACGGCGCCGGCGAACTGGAGGACGGCGTCGAAGTAGGGTGCGTCGGCGATGACGCCGTGCTTGATCATCTCGGCGAACCCGCTGCGCAGCACGTCGTGGGGAAGCGTGTCCAGCAACTCGGGGTCGATGACGACGGCCGACGGATTGTGGAAGGCGCCGACGAGGTTCTTGCCGAACGGCGTGTCGACGGCGGTCTTGCCGCCGACCGAGGCGTCAACCATGGCCAGCAGCGTGGTCGGCACCTGCACGAGGGGGACACCGCGCATGAAGGTGGCGGCCACGAATCCGGCCAGGTCGCCGATCACGCCACCCCCCACGGCGACGACGGTGGTATCGCGTCCGGCGCCCCATTCCAGCAGGGCGTCGGTGAGTTCGGCCCACCGGGCGCGGGTCTTCTCCTGCTCACCGGGAGGGACGGTGAACAGGCGCGTGGTGTCGGCCGGGAACTGGGCCGCAATCGCTTCACCGTGCAGGGGCGCGACGGCGCTGTCGCTGATCACCGCCACGCGATGCGAGGGGGCCACGAGCTGCGCAATCTCCCTGATGCTCTGCCGCACCCCGGCCCGGCAGTAGACCGGATACGGCAGCGGCAACGGCAGCGGTTCGGGATGCGCGTCGGCCACTACCAGGTCACCTCGCCCGCTCCGGCGCGCTTGTTGGCGACGCGCGCGAGCATGAACAGGAGATCGGACAGGCGATTGAGGTAGACGACCACCATCGCCGGCAGTTCGATCTCGGCGGCGAGATGCACCACGCGACGTTCGGCCCGTCGGCACACGGTACGCGCCACATGCAGCGCGGCCGCCTTCGGGGTGCCTCCGGGAATGATGAAGCTGCGCAGCGGCTCCAGCTCCGCCTCGCAGGCGTCGATGGCCCGTTCGAGCTCCTCGATTCGCTGCTCGTCGATGCGCGCTTTGGAGAGCTGCTCTTTCATCTTCTCATGATCGGGCGTCGCCAACAGCGCGCCAATGGCGAAGAGATCGCGCTGTACCGGCACGAGCACTTCGTCGATCCGCGGCATCATGTCGATCGAGCGCGCAAGCCCGAGGGATGCATTGAGCTCGTCCACGTCGCCATAGGCTTCGACGCGGGGATGGTCCTTGCCGACCTTGCCGCCACCAAAGAGGGCGGTCGCGCCCTCGTCACCTGCTCGGGTGTTGATCTTCATCCTGCATAATACGCCAGAGCGCAGACCGCGTAGTAGGGAGGATGGGATACGGAGTCGTTCGGTGCGTCGACCCCGTACTCCCTACTCTTTACCCCCTACTTCGCCATTATCTTTGGCGGATGACGACCCATCCCATTCGCGACCTCACCATCATCGGCGGCGGCCCCACGGGCTTGTTCGCCTTGTTCTACGCCGGCATGCGCGGCGCGACGGCCCAGATCGTCGATGCGCTGCCGGAGCTTGGCGGTCAGCTGACAGCGCTGTACCCAGAGAAGTACATCTTCGACGTGGCAGGCTACCCGCGCGTGCTGGCGAAAGATCTCGTCCGGAATCTCACGGAGCAGGCCAGGCAGTTCCATCAGGACACCGGCATCCCGGCGCACCTGGGGCAGCGCGTGGTCGGCCTCGACGAAGAAGACGGGCACTTCGTGCTGGTCACGGAAACCGATCGGTTTCCAACGCGCGCGGTGGTGATCGCCGCCGGCATCGGCGCCTTCAGCCCGCGCAAGCTGCCGCAGCCGTTCGCGGCGGAATGGTACGGCCGCGGCGTCGACGCGCTGGTCTCCACTCCGGAAGCGTATCGTGATCGCGATGTGCTCATCATCGGTGGCGGCGACTCGGCGTTTGATTGGTGCGCGCAGCTGCGCGACAAGGCGAAGTCGGTGACGCTGGTGCATCGCAGTGACCGCTTCCGGGCGCATGCCGCGACGGTGTCGGAAGTGCAGGCTGCCGCCGCGGCCAATGATGGCAACGTGGCGGTGCACACGTTCCACGAAATCGATGCGATCATGGGCGAGGATCGCATCACGGGTGTGCGCCTGAAGGACGTGAAGACCAAGGACACGCGCGAGATCGCCTGCGATGCGATACTGCCGATGCTCGGCTACGTGTCCGACCTCGGTACCCTGCTGGAGTGGGGCCTCGACATCGAGAAGGACGAGATCAAGGTCTCCACGACCATGGAAACCGGTCGCGCCGGTGTGTACGCGGCCGGCGACATCACGACGTACCCGGGCAAGCTCAAGCTGATCGCGGCCGGCTTCTCAGAAGCGGCGATCGCGGTGAACCAGGCGGTGCACTGGATCTATCCCGACAAGAAAGTCGCGCCGGGGCACTCGTCAAACTTGGCGGTGTTCGGGCAGAAGGACGACTAGTGCTGGGTGGAGTGCTTGCGGGGAGACTGCTGGTTCGTTGATGGATCGAATTTTGACGCGAAGGCCGCGGAGTACGCGAAGAGCGCGAAGAACAGCAAAAGCAAAAACAAGATCAATTCTGAACAACGGTGACACTGCGGGGCCCGTGAAATCTCACGGGCCCCTTTGCTGTTCTTCGCGCCCTCCGCGTGCTTCGCGGCCTTCGCGTCAAGCAGTAAAACTCTCCCACACACGGCACCCACGGCCGAACACCTGAGCCTACGCCCGCACGCGCGGATCGGCTTTTTGGTACGCGAGATCCGTGACCAGATTCACCAGCACGAACACGACCGACAGGAACAGCACGGCCCCCTGTACGGCGGGGAGGTCGCGTCGGGAGATGGCCATCACCACGTAGCGGCCGATGCCGGGCCAGCTGAAGATCGTTTCGGTGAGGATGCTGCCCGTGAGATAGGCGCCGAAGTCGAGGCCGATCACGGTGATCACGGGGATCAGCGCATTGCGCAGCGCGTGGCGGAGGATCACGCCGGACTCCGTCAGGCCTTTTGCGCGGGCAGTGCGCACGAAGTCGGCGCCCAACACCTCGAGCATCGAGGAGCGCGTGACGCGGGCGAGGTAGGCGATGGAGCGCGAGCCGAGCGCCAGTGCCGGGAGGATCAGAAACTCGATGCGTCCGTACCCCGAGGCGGGCAGCCATCGCAGGGTGACGGCGAAGAGCACGATCAACAGCAGGCCGATCCAGTACACGGGGAACGAGATCCCAAGATAGGTCGCGGCCAGCGCGAGTCGATCGAACCAGCCGTGGGGGCGCACGGCGGCGAGCACACCGATCGTGATGCCGCTGATCGTCGCCAGCAGCATGGCCGCCGTGGCCAACAGCAGCGTGCGCGGAAAGCGCTCGGCGATGTCGCTGATGATCGGGCGATTGGTGACGTACGATCGGCCGAGGTCGCCCCGGAGCACGCCACTGGCGTAGTGGAGGAACTGCGCCGGGAGGGGGTCGTCGAGGCGGAGTTCAGCCCGGAGCCGCGCAATCGTGGCCGGGTCGGCGCGTTCGCCGACCATGGCCTGCACGGGATCCCCTGGCGCGACGTAGAGGAGGAGGAACACGACGACGAGCACCCCCGCCAGTGTGGGCAGGGAGAGGAGCAGGCGGCGGGCGAGCAGGGACAGCATGCAATCAAGATTAACGACCGCGGGAGTCGGGCCGATACTCTCAGGCAATTCCCTGCGACGACGGCGGGGATTCGCCGACTCACTACCGTGTCCGATCCATGCTCTTTCGTCGTCCCGCTCCCGAACGCGCCGCCGCCGCTCCTCTGTCGCTGGTCGTGTCGGGGGCTCTAGTGGCTCCGGCCTCGTCTGCCACCGACGCGGCCTCTTTGGCGGTGCCGTTCGATCTCGCACCGCTCCTCGATGCGTTTGGCCAGGTGCTGTCGGCGTACGCGCAGGGGAGCTTCGACCTCCCCGACGTGTCGTCGAGTGAAACGGGCGTGGAGCTCGAGAAGTGGCGTCGACACACGGTGCTCGGTATTCCGCTCACCCAGTCCGGCGGTTTCCCGTCGTTGAGTGCATCCCAGCGCGACTACGGCGGCGCGGCCCGCGCGCTCACCGACCATCGCCGCCGAGAGAAGCGCTACGTGGAGTCGGCGCTCTCGGATCTGCGCGATGCGCTCTGGGCCTGCGTGGAACGCGTCCACGCGGTGGCGCAGGCGGACGTACAAGCCGATGTCGCCACGGCGGTCCAGGTCGCGCGCGTGCACACCGCGATTCGTGGGATCGAGACCCGCGACGTGAAAGACGAAGTGTTGAACGCCATCTCGGCGATCATGGACATCTCGCGGAGCCGTCGCGACACGCAGCAGGTGGCCTTTGGCATGCTCGCCGAACGCATCGACCAGCTCGGATCGCAGCTCGAGGACGCGAGACGCGAGAGCGAAACCGACACGCTCACCGGACTCGGTAACCGCAAGCGCTTCGAACGCGCCGCCCAGCGCGCGATTCAGGTCCACACCCTCAGCCGTTCTCCGCTGTCGCTGGTGCTGGTCGATCTCGATTTCCTGAAGCCGATCAATGACGGCTACGGGCACTCGGCCGGCGACGCCACCCTGTACGCGGTCGCCGGCAGTCTGGCCAAGGTCTTTCTCCGCGAATCGGATGTTATCTGCCGCATCGGCGGGGACGAGTTCGCGGTGGTCCTGGCGAATACCGACGTGAAGGTGGCATCGCGACTGGCCGATCGCGTCGTGAATCAGGTGAGCCTCACGCGCGCACCATTCGCGACGCCCGCGGACCCTGCGGCGGACCCTGCGGCGGACACGCCCATGGGCACAACCGCGCCGGTGCTCAGTGCCAGCGTGGGCTACGCGGCGTACGCCGACGGGGAAGGGATGGCGGCGTGGCTGGCGCGAGCAGATACGGCGCTGTACCGGGCGAAAAGGGAAGGGCGAGGACGGGCGATTGGGGGATGACGTTTAGAACTGCTAACGGCGCTAAAAGTTAGGGGCGCTAAGAGTAAGGGGCGCTAAGGTTAGGGGCGCTAAGGTTAGGGGCGCTAAGAGTGACGGGCGCTACGGTCGTTCTTCCTTCTCGCTTCGTCTTCCTCGATTCGCCGGATCAGGGACGCCAGCATTCTTGCGGTCACGAGCGCCTTCGCATCGCACAGGAAGTACGGCTTGGTCGGCAGCCTCGCTTCGCGGCGCGCGCGCATCAAATGCGTGCGGGTTTCGTTGGCGGAACCCAATGCGATGCGTAACTGATTGACGAACTGCGGGGTCGAGCCACGCCCTGCGCCTTCCGACGTATTCGCGGCAATCGAGCCGACGGCCGTTATCAGCTGCCCGCGGAGCCCCGGCACGCGGGTGACGTCGAAGGCCTCGAGGCATTCGTGCACGACACGGCTGAGTTCACACGCCGCATCGTACACACGGAGGTTGAAGTGGTTCGGCATACGCGCACGATATCGCCGCCCCGCCAAC
>CAMBRJ010000047.1 GCA_945870175.1 Gemmatimonas phototrophica | reverse complement strand
AAAATGACCTGCTTGTTCTGCGCGATCTCGTTCATGACCGCCTTGAGGCGCTCCTCGAACTGACCACGGTACTTCGTGCCCGCGATGACCGCCGCCATGTCGAGTGACAACACGCGGTTGTCGCGGAGGGAATCCGGGCAGTCGCCATTGGCAATGAGCTGCGCGAGTCCTTCCACGATGGCGGTCTTGCCCACACCGGGCTCGCCAATCAGCACGGGATTGTTCTTCTTCCGGCGCGTCAGGACTTCCATCACGCGCTCGATTTCCTTCGCCCGTCCGATGGTGGGATCGAGCTGTCCTTCCGCGGCGAGTTGCGTGAGGTCGCGGCAGAAATGATCGAGGGCCGGCGTTTTCGACTTTTTGTCGCCCTTGGCCGGCGCCGCCGACGGCGGCACGCTGCCGGCCTTTTCAGCCTGCGGCGGCTGGCCACCCTGTGGCATTTCCGTGCCAAGGAGGCGCAGCGTTTCCGCTCGCGCCGCCTCCAGATTGACGCCCGCGTCGGTCAACACCTGTGCGGCGATCCCCTTCTCTTCACGAAGGAGGCCCAGCAGCAGATGTTCGGTGCCGACGTAGCTGTGATTGAGGTCGCGGGCTTCCGCCATCGCGAGCTCGAGCACCTTCTTGGCGCGCGAGGTATACGGCAGATCAGGTCCGGTCGCCTGTGCCGCTTTCCCCTTCTTGACGGTGTCCTCGATTTTCTGGGTAACGTCGTCGAGATCCACGTTGAGGTTTTGCAGCACCGCCGCCGCAACGCCCTCACCCTCGCGGATCAGGCCGAGCAGGATATGCTCGGTGCCCACATACTCGTGATGCAGGCGTGCCGCTTCCTCGCGTGCCATCGCGAGAACTTTCCGCACCCGCTCGGTGAAGTTGTAGCCGTTCATCGTCCCCTCAGGGTCGTAGGGAAGCGGATCATTCGACGCCGCCGCCTTCGCTCACCAATACCTGCCGCACGTATTTTGCGCGCACCAGATTGGCCTCGCTTTCAGTCAACGTCCGCTGCTCGAGGTGAGCAAGGTGCGCCGACTGGGCAAAGATCAGGAGCTTGTTGAGAGTGTATACACTGAGCCCGGTGATCAGTTTCAGGCCCACCGCCAGCCGTACGCCACTCAGGTAGTTCATGGCCTCGTCGAAGGTCAGACTGCGGGCGTACCGCAGCGTCCCGTAGGCGCGCCACAACTTGTCTTCGATAATATAGCCCGCGTCTCGGACGAGAACACGCCGCGCTTCCTCTTCCCGTTCGATGACATGGCGCACGACGCGAACCAAGAGGTCCTGCAGCTCTTCCTCGGAACGCCCCAGCGTCGTCTGATTCGACAGCTGGAAGAAATTCCCGACCACTTCGCTTCCTTCGCCGTACAGTCCGCGATAAGTGAGCCCCATCTGCTGCAACCCGGACAACACCTTGCCGATCTCCTTGGTGAGGACGAGCCCAGGAAGGTGAATCAGGACCGAGGCCCGGAGCCCCGTGCCGGCGTTCGTCGGACAGGCCGTCAGGAAGCCGAACTCCCGATGAAAGGCATACGGGACTTGCGAGCCGAGTTCGTGATCCAGCTGGTGTACGGACTCGAAGGCCTGCGGGACGGCGAAACCCGACCGTAGCGCTTGTAGCCGAAGGTGGTCCTCCTCATTCACCAGCAAGCCGACGGATTCGCCCAAAAAGACGGCAGCGCCGGAGCGAATCGGATGCTGCGGGTCGAGTCCGGCGATTTCCTTACTCACCAGATGGCGCTCATGCAGCAGCTGGCGGTCGACGGTGGCCAGTTCCTCGAGCCGTACCAAGAGGCTGCCACGCAACGACGGCACGGCGCCAAGGGCGTCACGAACCTGGGCCAGCATTCGTAGCCGCTCCCCATCGCGGGCGCGACCGGCAAAGGCGTACCCAGACACGTTGCGAGCCAGACGCATCCGGGTCGAGATCACGACATCCGCGTTCGGGCCAGAGGCATCCAGCCACCGCACACCACCGTCCGGCAACAGCGAGAGATCCAGTGCGGGTCGAGGGGAGGTCATTCGATCACCTTGATGCGGTCGCGCAACTCCGCGGCCAATTCGAACAGCTCGGTCTCCACCGCCCGTTGCAGGCGGTCTCGCAGATCGTGTATCGAGTCGGGCTTGGGCGTCGCGACGTGGGTGACGGGCGCGTCGTAGCGCTGCCCCACGTGCCGCGAGCTGCCATGCAACCGCCGAAGCAGCTCGCGCAGGCTCTTTTCCATCGCGTCGTAGCAGTGGGGACAACCCAGCCGGCCCGTGGCGCGAAAGTCACGAACAGTGGCCCCGCAGAACGAACAGGCGGCGGCGTCCTCACTCGTTGTGGACGCCTGCTGTTGCACGGCCTGCAGAATGTCGCCGAGCGGGTGCTGCGCGACCGCCACCGTGGTCTCAACGCCCTTCGCCGCTGCGCACTTCTCGCAGAGGTGGAGTTGCGTGACCGCGTTGTCGACGATCCGCGTCAGATGCACGACGGCGTCGCGCTCCTGGCAGGTGTCGCAGATCATCCGCCCTCCGGCCCGAGACCGTTCGTTACCACCAACCGTCCTCCTTCCAACAAGAGCGCCCGATCGGCACGGGCCGCCAACGACTGATTGTGGGTCACGACGACCAGACCCAGCGAGAGATCACAAGCCAGCTCTGAGAAGAGCTCATGCAGCCGCTCCGCGTTGTGCAAGTCCAGATTCCCGCTGGGCTCGTCGGCCAACAGCAGCGAGGGCTCCGCCGCCAACGCGCGTGCCACCGCCGTACGCTGCTGCTCGCCGCCAGACATCGCGCCCGGCCGATGATGGCGCCGCGCCGTCAGCCCCACTCGTTCCAACAGATGCTCGGCCCGCTGCTGCGCGATACGTTCTGCCACACCGGCGATGCGGAGAGGCATCATCACGTTCTCCAGCGCGGAGAACTCGCGTAAGAGATGATGAAATTGAAACACGAACCCGACCGTCCTGTTCCTGAGCTTCGCAACCGCCTCGTCATCGAGGCCACCCACACTCTGTCCAGCCAGGGCGATGCGACCCGCCGAGGGCCGCTCAAGCGCACCGAGCACATGCAAGAGGGTGCTCTTACCCGCGCCGCTGGCGCCGACCACGGCGACCATCTCTCCGCGCTTCACTGTGATCGACACCTCATCGAGGACCCGGATCACACCGCCGTCGCCACCCAGAAATTCCTTGACCAGACCCACGGCGTGCACAACCGGTGGTTCGCCGGCTGCCGCCGAGTCAGAGGCTGAGACGTCCAAAACTCGCTCACTCATGGCGGATCGCGTCGACCGGGTAGAGCCGCGCGGCCTGCGCCGCCGGATACAACGTCGCCAGCGCAGTGATGACAAGGCTCGATACGATGATCAGCAATACGTCAGGAATCTGGATCGCAACCGGAAGATGGTCGATGAAGTACACCGACGGGTCGAGCGAGATCAGACGGTAATGCTCGAGCAACACCGAGAGAGACAATCCAATCGCGACGCCACCACCGGTGCCCACCGCACCTACAACGATTCCCTGATACAAAAAGATCCGACGGATCGACTTTGCCGGCATGCCCATCGCCCGGAGAATACCGATCTCACGGGTCTTGTCCGAGACGACCATCGTGAGTGTACTGACGATGTTGAAGGCCGCGACCACCACGATGAGCAGCAAGATCACGCCCATTCCGAGCCGCTCGAGTTTGAGGGCCTGAAACAGGGAGCGGTTCTGCTCCTGCCAATCGATGGCGCGCACGGGCGCCTTGAGGTTCGCACGGAGCGAATCGGCGACGGCCGGCGCCTGCCACCGGTCGACGGCGCGCACTTCAATACCGGTCACATCGTCGCCCAACCCAGCGAAGCGTTGTGCCGCCGCCAGTTCGAGATACAGATACGCGTTGTCGTACTCGTACATCCCAGTCTCGAACACGCCCGACACCACGGCGCTGTCGAGACGCGGAATGATCGCTCCCGTGGACGCGTTCATGTCGAGGCCCGCGGCCCCGACGAGCACAACGGTATCGCCAGGGAACGCATTGAGTTTGGCGGCCAGTAGCTTGCCGAGCACGGCACCCGGCAGCGAGACGCTGTCCCGGGTGAATCGAAAGTCCCCCAGAATCGCATGAGCGCGGATCGTCGTGACGTCGGCGCCGGGCACTCCATCGGCCTGAATGCCCATGACCTGCGTGCCGGTCATGTAGCCGGAGAGATTTCGCACCATACCCTGCGTGCTCACGAATGGCGCGGCCCGTACGACGCCGGAGGTCGCCGCGACCGCCTCGCGGGTGGCGCGCCAGTTCGTCATGCGCATACCATCGCCATACGGCAGCACATGCACGTCCGGACTGCCTACAAGGATTTTCTCGCGCAGATCACGTTGCAGACCGTTCATCACGCCCATGATGACGATCAGCGCGCTGACGCCGACCAGCACACCGCCAATGGCGATGACGCTGATCAGCGACAGTAGGCGCGACCCGCGGCGACTCCGCAAGTAGCGCCACGCGATCGAGAACTCGAGGCGAGTCACGAAATGATTACTCGGGGCGCATGGTGGGAAACAGGATCACGTCGCGGATGTTCTGCGTGTCGGTGAGATACATAAACAAGCGATCGATACCGATGCCCACGCCACCAGTGGGCGGCATGCCGTACTCCATGGCGCGCAGGTAATCCTCATCGACGCCCGACGCCTCGTCATCGCCCGCATCACGTAGACGCGCCTGCGCTTCAAAGCGTTCCCGTTGATCGATCGGGTCGTTCAGCTCAGAGAACGCGTTCGCGAGTTCCTTGCCGCGGGCGAATAACTCGAAGCGCTCCGTGAGGCCCACCGGACCACCACGCTTGGGCTTCGCCAGCGGCGACAGTTCGATCGGATAGTCCACCACGAACGTGGGCGTCTCGATCTTCGATTCCACGAGCTCCTGGAACATCTCGTCGAGCACCTTGGGCCGGCTCAGCGTGGCCACCTTCGGCACGCCGATCCGCTCCGCCGCCTGACGAAGCGTGGCGTCGTCGGCCGCCATCACATCGAGGCCCGCCGCCTGAGACAGCGAGGGCACCCACTCGATGCGCGGGAACGGCGTGACCAGCACGGGCACCCGCTCACCCACGGTCGGAATCGCACGAATCGCATCGGCGGCGGCGACCATCAGCGTCTCGACGCGCGCCATCATCGTCGTGTAATCCGCGAAGGCCTCGTAAAACTCGAGCATCGTGAATTCCGGATTATGCGTCCGGTCGATGCCCTCATTGCGGAAATCATGGCCGATCTCATACACGCGCTCGAATCCGCCGACGATCAGCCGTTTGAGATACAGCTCATCGGCGATGCGCAGATACAGCGGCATATCGAGCGTGTTGTGGTGCGTGATGAACGGACGCGCCGAGGCGCCCCCGTACAACGGCTGCAGCACCGGCGTTTCGACTTCGAGATAGTTCAACCCGTCGAGATGCGAACGGATGCTGCGCGTGAGCACCGAGCGGGCGCGAAAAAGCGCACGCACTTCGGGATGCACCGCCAGATCGGCGTAGCGCTGACGCGCACGCTGTTCGGTGTCCGAGAATCCCGAGTAGCGCACCAGCTGGCCGTCGACCATCTGCTCCTTGCCGAACGGCAATGGCCGAAGCGACTTCGAGAGCAGCGTCGCCTCGTGCACCTTGACCGTCGCTTCGCCGGTCTTCGTGCGCATCATCGCGCCGCGCACCCCGACCCAGTCGCCGAGATCCCACGCGTTGAGCTGGGTCCACGCCGCTTCGCCAATCTCATCTCGACGGAAATACAGCTGCACGCGACCGTCCATGTCGGCCAGATGGGCAAAGGCGGTCTTGCCCTGGCTGCGCCATGAGGTCAATCGACCCGCCACGGACACGACCGGGCCTTCGTCCGACGAACCGAGCGCAGCCACGGCCTCCGTGGCCGAATGCGATCGGTCGAACGAGTACGCGAACGGTTCGGTGCCGGCGGCGCGCAGGGCGTCGAGCTTGTCGCGTCGCGCCTTCATCAGGAAGTTGAGATCTTCACTCACAGCGGGCGTCCCTCCGCCTTCTCTTCGCTCTCCTGCTTCAGGTACGCCTGGATAAACGGATCGATCCCGCCGTCCATGACCCTTTGGACGTCGGCGATCTTGAGCTCGGTGCGGTGATCGTTGACCATCGTGTACGGTTGGAAGACGTAACTGCGGATCTGGCTGCCGAATGACACGTCCTGCTTGTCGGCATCGAGGAGGGCCTTGGCGGCGGCCAGCTTGTCAGACTCGCGCTGATACAGCTTGTTCTTGAGCTGCTTCATGGCCGTCGCCTTATTCTTGAATTGCGAGCGCTCGGCCTGCGACGCACACACGAGACCGGTCGGCATGTGCGTGATGCGGACGGCGGACGACGTCTTGTTCACGTGCTGTCCGCCCGCGCCGGAGGCGCGATACACATCGATCCGGAGGTCTTCGTCGCGGATCTCGATGTTGATCTCTTCGTCCACGACCGGATAGACGAACACCGAGGCGAAGCTCGTATGTCGCCGCGCTTGCGAGTCGAACGGCGAGATGCGAACGAGCCGGTGCACGCCGGACTCCGGGCGCAGGAAGCCATAGGCATACTGGCCCTTGATCTCGATCACGGCGCCCTTGATTCCGGCTTCTTCCCCTTCGCTGAGGTCGAGCATCTGGAGCTCGAACCCTTTGCGCTCGGCCCAGCGCGTGTACATGCGCATGATCATCTCCGCCCAGTCCTGCGCCTCGGTGCCACCGGCGCCGGCACTGATTTCGATCTGCGCATCGCGGAAGTCATCGCGTCCGCGGAGGAGTGACTTCAGCTCGAACGCGTCGAGTTCCTCGACGATCCGTTCGGTCTCCGCATCGAGGTCCTTGGACATGACCTTGTCCGGCTCGAGGGCAAGCAGCTCGTCGATCTCACGCGCTGATTCGATACGCGCACTCAGTGAGTCGATTGGCTCGATCCATCCCTTGAGCACCTTGACCTGCTGGACAATGTCGCGCGCATGCTCCTGATCATTCCAGAAGGCGCCGTCGGACATCTCATTCTCATACGCGCTCAGCGTCGAGCGCTTGGCGTCGACGTCAAAGATACCTCCGCATGTCCACGATCCGCTCTTCCGACCGTGTCAAGACCCTGAGTCGTTCTCCATCCTGCATGCCATGCCTCCACGTACGACGCGAGCCGCCCTCCGCGCAGGAGAGCGGCCCGAAGTGTCACCAGCTGTTACCAGCATTCGAGTGACAGGGAAGGTACCCGGAGATCGCACTGGCTTCCAGCGGCAGAATCAGAACAAACGGCGGCCACCCGCCAGAATCTCGTTGAGGGCTTCCTGAAAGTGCGGCGAGTGCTCCGCGACGTCGCGCCCGACCTGCTCCAGGTATTCTTCGTAGCTCTTCTTGATTTCCTCGCGAAAGAGCTGCCGCAGCGTGCCATCGCGAAGGCCTTCATCGCGCTTCTGCGGATGATACGCCACCAAATCGGAGACCAGTGCCCGGGCGAGCCGCCGCGCGCGCTGTACCGGATCGGCACGCAGGAAGGGATTAATGGGACGCTTCCCGGCGGAGGGTGTCGCCGTCGCCGATGACGAGATGGGGGTCAGCGTGGCCGCAGGATGGTCGGCCGACCTCGCGAACGGCAGCGCGGCGGGCGCCGGCGGCGTCAAGGCTCTGTCGGCCGCTGGCACCGAGCTGCCGGCTGGCGCGAGGGAGGCCGGCGTGGGCCGCGAGCGCCCGGCTCCGAGCGGTGCCACCGCGGCGGCGGACGACGCCGGCGTCACCGAGACCGGCAGCGTCCCTCCAGCGATCGCAATCACCCCACCGCAGACCGAGCAACGCGCGCGCACGCCTGTCGCCGGCACCTTGGCGGGATCGACGCGAAAGACCGAC
Source organism: Gemmatimonas phototrophica (assembly GCA_945870175.1). Classification (GTDB taxonomy): domain Bacteria; phylum Gemmatimonadota; class Gemmatimonadetes; order Gemmatimonadales; family Gemmatimonadaceae; genus Gemmatimonas; species Gemmatimonas phototrophica_A. The sequence continues at coordinate 3,684 of CAMBRJ010000047.1, read as the reverse complement.
TTGCAGTCCGGACACGAGACCGTCATCACGCTCCTCCTACGCTGCGCATGCCCTGTCGCGCGCGCAGCGCATCGATCGACGCACCCGCCGACGCAGGTGCCGCCGGTTCATCCCGTCGACGATCGACCGCCCAGACGGAACCCGACAGTGTTTTTGCGTAACTCTTCATTTCCGTCGCCAACTCGCTGACCTCGATACCCCGTGTGAAATGCCGGCGCTGATTGGTGACAACGCCGACGGACAGCGTCATCAGCGGCACGCGATGCAGCTGGCCGCGTCGATCCTTCCCAAAGAAATATCCCACACGACGGTCCTGCTCGGAATACTGCCACGGAATCAGTTCGTCGAAGACCCGGATGACTTCGTCGCACACTCTGGGGACGGCGGCGAGCGGGATGGTGTAGAGAAAATCGTCCCCCCCAATGTGCCCCACGAATCCCTCCTCGGCGCACAGGCCCTTGACGACGTCGTGCAGCACGCGCGCCACGAGTCGAATCACCTGGTCGCCGTGGTGATACCCGTAGCGGTCGTTGAACTCCTTGAAGTGGTCGAGGTCGGCGTAGCACGCCCCGAACTTTGCCCCGGACGACACGCGCCGGCTCAACTCGGCTTCGATTTCCCGCGTGCCGGGCAGCCGGGTCGACGGGTGCACGTCGGTGTCGCGATCGCTTCGTCGCAGCATCGCCGATAAGCGAGCCGTCGCCTCCTGATCGCTCACATCGCCCCTGAGGACCTCATCCGCGCCCGCGTCGAAGGCGTCGGCGAAGCGCTCCGCCGGCATGATGACGAGCACGGGGACGATCGCGGTGTATGCATCGCGCTTGAGACGACGGCATGTCCCAACGGCGAGCGCCTCCCATTCGGCATCGCCACGCGCGTCGATCAGAATAAGCCGAGGACGCGACTTCATCGCCAAGGGGCACACCCCCGCGGCATCGGACGTCTGCTGCCGCGGAATCCGCGCCGCTTCCCACCACGCCGTCAACCACGACGGTTCATCCTGACCAGGGGTCAGATGAACCGCGACGTGTTCGTTGAAGCCGGGTGTGGTCATCGTCGAAGCGTGGATCGAAGTGGAAATGGGCGCCAACACCGAAAGACCGGACCGCACTCACTCACGCGACCAGAGCACACTCGCGGTCGACCGCGGTGCCGGACCGGACCGCCGTGTGCCACGCCACCTCAGAACAGACGATCAGCTCCCGCCGTTCGGCACGATGTGTCGGCGATCACATGACGCGTCAGAATATGGTGATTCGTGACGGCCGTCCGTTCCCCGACTACGCCCCTGAATTCCCCAGCACGTGATGAGAGCTAGCGAACGCTTGGGACGAGACGAAAGGCGGTACGCACCTGTCGCCTCCCGTCTCGCGGGTCGCCCACCGATTCGACGACGGTGTGAACGCTCTCTAGGCTCAGGCCGACCACGCCGGCGCCGCCAAACCGCCGAACGCGGACGCTTACGTAGGCGTCGATCAGGCTGACCAAGTGATTCGCCCCGATCAATCCGACGTAGTTCACCGCCCGCTGTCCGCTGCGATTCGCGCTGGCGATGGTTTGCGCGTACACATCACGCTCCAATTGGGCGTCTCGCCAACTCCACTGGTAGGCAGGCCGGACCGCACGCGACTGATAAAAGGCGAGCGCGCGTTGATACTCCGGACTGCCGAGGGCAGGCGCGACGGCTGGATTCAGCCAGTACGTTTCCCGCGCGAGCAGCCACCGCGCGCCGTTGTAGGTCGACTCGTCGGTCTCGGGATCGAGCGCGCCGCCAGGAATGCGATCATAGGTGCCGCTCTCGAGATACTTCTCCATCGACTCGTAGTAATCCCAGCTCCCGCGAGGCCGCTCGCCCCCGAACCACTGGCGCGCCACGTCGAAGGCCAATGCGCGATAGGCGTCGCGATCCCGATTGGCGTCTCGACGAGCGCGCACCTGTTGGATGATGAGGTAGCCCTCGGCCACCAGATATCCGACGCTGCGCTGCTGTCCCATCGCAAACTGGCCAGCCCCGGGCACCACGCCCGAGAGGACAGGCGCCCACCATGGGGCGCGATCGCTCAAGGGCGACAACCAGGTCCTGTCGGTTGACAGCGGCACATCGCCTTGCCCGCGGTGCTCCGGGATCGCCGCGCTCCGCGCCGTCGCGGATTGAAGCGCCACCGGCATCGCGGCTTGTGCGAGTACGACTGAAGCCGTCAGCATGGCGAACAGACCGCTCGTCACGATCAGGGCCGCAGGCCGCATCAGAAGCGTGCCCGCAGCGAGATGTACGTGGGCGGCTCACCGAGTTGCGCCGACGCCGCGTCAAACCGCCGAGCGAGGTCCAGCGCAAACCCTCCACGCTGGAAGCCCAATCCGATGGAAGGCCCTTTCGCGTCGCCTGGCTGCAGCTTGTAGCCTGCGCGAAGGAACGCGACATCTCTGTATCCCAGAATGAGACCAAGGCCGCCGGCGGCACCATTCAAGGCCGCAGCGCTTTGGACATCCAGGGTGACATCGAGCGACGCACCGGCTTCGTTCAGCGACTGCAGCGGCACGCGTGCCTTCCCTCCCACTTGAATAATTCGCGGGAGCGGATCGGCCTGCTCGGCATCTTTCACTTGCAAGGCCGGGCCGATGTTGCGCACCGACGCGCCGATGGTGACCGGCAGGGACGTCGGCAGCACGTACTGCGCACCGAGGTCCAACGCACTCGTGGAGCCAGAAATGACGGGCACGTTGCCGCAAACTCCCGTGCACTGGAAGCGCAGCATGATGAACTTATACGTCACGCCGGCGTTCAATCGTTTCCCAACCGGCGTCGCATACGATAGAGCGAGTTGGTAATTCCGATTGGTGATAGTGCCGATTTCGGTGCCATTGACGGGGTCGGTTGCCGCCTGATCACCGTAGTTCACCAGATACGCCGACGCTGCGATCGTCCCAAGGACACGTGAGGGAAGCGCAAACGTGAGCATATCGCTGGTAGCGATCAATGTCTGTGAATGGTGCACGGCGACTTCCTTTTTGCCGAGGCGCGCCAAGGCGGCCGGGTTCCACCACATGGATTCTGTGCCTAACGTGGAATCGGCCACGACAGCCTCTCCGAGGGCGACCGCATGGGCTCCGAACGGGACCAGTAGAAAGAGTCCCCCGTTCTGCGCGCGGGCGTTCGCGGCCATGCTCGCGCTTAATGCGAGCACGACCGCTGCCCGCACGCACCGATCAAGCCATGGTCGCCCGCGTCTCACGTCTTTTCGTTCGGTTCGCCGTATCCCAACCGCAGCACGGCATTTCGATTCCGGCGCCAGTTGGGGAGGACTTTCACCCACAGATCGAGGTATACGGGTTGGCCGACGAAGCGCTCGATTTTCTCGCGCGCTACGCGGCCAAGCTTCTTGATTTGCTGTCCGTTGGCTCCGATCACAATCCGTTTCTGGCTGTCGCGTTCGACGTGGAGGACCGCCCGAATGTACAGCGGCGTTGAGCCCTCGCGAAACTCCTCAATTTCACAGGCCAGGGCATGCGGCAATTCATCACCGAGTTGCTCGAGCGCGGTTTCGCGTACGAACTCGGCGCAGAAGAACTTCACCGGCTGGGTGGAGAGTTCGTCGGCCGGATAGAGATAGGGACTTTCCGGTAGTCGCTCGGTGATCGCGTTGACGAGACGATCCATCCCGTCCCCTGTGTGCGCCGACAGCA
>CAMBRJ010000046.1 GCA_945870175.1 Gemmatimonas phototrophica | reverse complement strand
GTCTTCGTGGCGAGGCGTGCGGCGTGACAGTGTCCGTGCTTGAGGTCGAGAAACACCGCGGCCGACGGAAGCGCCGTGCTGGCGTCGGCGGTACGCTGCAGGCACACCGCCCCGTCCCACCGGCGCGCCGCCTCCCGGTACATGGCACTCGATTCCAGCGCGGCGCCCATTGCCAACGCCCACTCGTGGGAGAACAGGGGATGCATATTTGGTGGTTAGCGGACGGTGCGATTCGCCTTGGTGGCGTTGCTGTTCTGCAGGTCGTAGCTGTCGGGTGTGGTATAACGTTAGCGGAAGCGCCAGGCGAGCGTTGGCCGCTCGTGGCGCTCGCATTCTCTGGTATTCGCGCGCAGCTTAGCTGGAGCGTTCGACCGCGCCCCTCAGGCAACAGGCGCCTCCGTGAGCTGCATGTGCTGACCTGTCGGCGCGCGTTCCACCCGGTCGACCCATATTGGCGCACCACCCCACGATCTCCTGAGGCACCATGCGCTTCCCCCCGCGCCGTTCCGTCACGCTTTTCACGGTCTTGGTCGCCGCCTCGTCGATCGGCCCGTCGCCCGTCGCCGCGCAGCCGGCGAATGCCCGCGTCGACTCGCTCTTCGCCTTCGCGACCCCCACCACGCCAGGGTGCGCCGTCGCCGCGATCAAGGACGGGCAGCTCCTCTTCGCCCGTGGCTACGGCCTCGCCGACATCGAGCACCAGGTCGCCATCTCCCGCCAAACGCCGTTCTACATGGCGTCGACCTCGAAGCAATTCGCGGCCGGTGCGATCAACCTGCTCGCGCTTGACGGCAAGCTTTCGCTCGACGACGACGTCCGCAAGTTCGTCCCCGAACTTCCCCAGTTCGGTGCCCCGATCACCGTCCGCCACCTGCTCACCCATACGAGCGGCCTCCGCGACTACTTCGGGCTCTTCGGCATGGCCGGTTATCCCAGCGACTATCCGATCACGAACGGCGCCTTTCTCGAGATGATGCGGCGCCAGCGTACGCTCAACTTTCCAACGGGTACACAGTACTCCTACTCGAACTCGGGCTATGTACTCCTCAGCATCATCGTGGAACGTGCCTCGGGACAGTCGTTGCGCGACTTCAGCGCTGAGCGCTTCTTCACGCCGTTAGGCATGCGATCCACCCAATTTCGTGACCAGCATAACCAGCTGGTGCCGAATCGCGCCCTCGCCTACGGGCGGAACGCCCGCGGAGAGTATGTGCACGCCGTGCCGTACTTCGACGTGGTCGGGGATGGCGGCCTGTACTCGACCGTCGAGGACATCGCCCGCTGGGAGGCCAACTTCCTTGAGCCGAAAGTGGGCGGCGCCGAGTGGCTCAGACTTGAGCAGATGCGCGGTCGCCTGAATGATGGAACGACGATCACGTACGGCGCCGGGTTGATGCATGGCAAGTTCCGAGGTGATTCGATCATCGAGCACGGCGGGTCGTTAGGCGGGTACAACATCAATCTCCTACGCTTTCCCGCGCGTCGCATCTCCGTGGCGGTCTTGTGCAACGACAACACCCGTTCCGCCTCGCAACTGTCCCGCGGTGTGGCTGAGATCTTCCTCGGTGATGTGCTGGCGCCGGTGTCCGCGACCGCCGCGACACCGAACGCGTCTGCACCGCCAGCCACGACGTCCACCGACGGCAACACGCTTGCGAAATTCACCGGCACCTGGTTCTCACCCGGCACGACCCTCGTCCGTCGGGTCGTCGCCGATCAGGGGCGCCTGTATTTCGAGCGCGCGCCCGGAAGCCGGAGTGAGTTGGCGTCGGTCGGGGTGGGGCGCTTCGTGATCATGACGATGAACACCACTGCCATCTTCTCGCGTCGCGCCGACTCGCTGCGCCTGGAGCAGGACGGAGCCCCACCGCAGCTGTTCGTGCGCGTCACGCCGCCAACGAAGGCGTTGAGTGCCTACGCCGGTTCATATCGCAGCGCTGAACTGCGTGCGACCATGACGGTGACGCCCAGGGATTCGATCATCATGCTCCGCACCGAGAGTGGCGATTCCCTTCGTCTCACTGGCGTGTTCGCGGATGGATTCAGCGGCGCCTTGTTCGTGCGCTTCCTCCGTGGCACTGGCGGCACCGTCACGGCCATGGAAGTGAGCGCTGGCGATCGTGCCCGCAACGTGCGCTTTGAGCGGATGCGGTAACTCGGCGTTGCTTTGGGCGTGGCCTTGGGCGTGGCCTTGGGCGTGGCCGCTGTGGCCGAAGCAGTGGTGGCGTTGATTCATACGTATTCCGGCACGCGTTCTCGAAGTCATCGACCTGCTCCCCTCCTACCTCGCGGCACGAAACCATGACGCTCCGCACTGCCTCCGCCCGTACGCGGGGCGCCCTGTTCTTCGCACTCTCGCTGGCTTCGCCGCTGGCTTCGCCGCTGGCCGCGCAGTCGCCCACACCACGTGGTCCGAAGATCTTTATCTCGGTCGACATGGAAGGACTCGCCGGCGTGGTCAACAACTCCGACGTGAGCGCATCCGGGCCAGACTACCAGATGTTTCGCACCATCATGGCCGGGGAAACCAACGCGGCGATCGCGGGCGCGTTCCTCGCCGGTGCGACCGAGGTCGTGGTGCGCGACGGGCACGGCAGCAAGAACAACTTGCGCCCAACGGACGTCGACCCGCGCGCCACGTTGCTTCGCGGCGTGAGCACCGGCCCGAAAAATATGATGGAAGGAATTGATTCCACGTTCGCGGCCGTCGTCTACATCGGCTATCACGCCAGGGCCGGCACGCCCAACGCGATTCTCGAACATACGTCCACCGGCAACGTGCTTGACGTGTCGATCAACGGTGTGTCGCTGCCAGAGGGCGGCTACAACGCGCTCGTCGCTGGGCTGTACGGCGTGCCGGTGGTATTCGTCGCGGGCGATCGCGCGGTGGTCACGCAAATCCGCGACTTGCTCGGGCCGATCGGCGCGGTGGCGGTGAAAGACGAGCGCAACGACGCGTCGCTGGGTCTCTCACCCACGCGTGCCGTCGAACAAATCCGACTCGGCGTCGCGCAGGCGATCCGGAGCCGCAGCAGCGCGAAGCGCTACGCGATGCCGAGCCCGTACACGATGCTGCTGAAGGTCAAGACTGAGCGCCCGTTGTATCCGGGCGCGCAGCGTGTTCGCGACGGCGAGTTTTCGTTTACCAGCAACAACCTGCTCGACGTCCTGTCGGCGTTTAATGCGATGAAGTAGCGGAGCGGTCTGCTCGAAGACGCACCCTCCGCTCAACTGGCGAGGCGTTCGTCCCCTTCGGAGTGCGTGCCCGGCCTTCTGGCCGGACACGGCCCTCGCCTGTAAATACGCTCGCTTGTGCGAGAAGCCGGTGTTCGTGGACGCGGCGCGGGCGCGGTCTCGAGAAAAATTCGACCCTACTCCTTCCGCATTCCTGTTTATGGCACGATCTCTCTGGAATTGGTCTCATCCTTTTCCAGCAGAGGCGTCGTGCAGCTCGTCATTGAAGCGCTGTCCAAAACCTACCCGAATGGCGTTCGGGCCCTCAACGGCGTCAGCCTCACGATCAAGACCGGGATGTTCGGGCTTCTTGGCCCCAACGGTGCCGGCAAGTCGTCGCTGATGCGCACCATTGCGACGCTCCAACTCCCAGACAGCGGCACTATCCGCTTCGGTGAGATCGACGCACTGCACGAGCCCGACGCTCTGCGTCGAGTGTTGGGCTATTTGCCTCAAGAGTTCGGTTTCTATCCGAACCTTTCGGCCGAAGTCACGCTCGACCACTTCGCGAGCATGAAAGGGATCGTGGACCGTGGACAGCGCAAAGAGCTGGTCGCGAGCCTGCTGAACCAAACCAATCTCTACGATTCCCGCAAAAAACACGTCGGCACCTTCTCCGGTGGCATGAAGCAGCGACTGGGCATTGCCGTCGCGCTCGCCGGAAGCCCAAAGCTGCTCATTGTGGACGAGCCGACCGCAGGCCTCGACCCGACAGAGCGCCATCGTTTTCTCAACCTGCTCGCCGAGATTGGTCAGGACATCGTGGTCATTCTCTCGACGCACATCGTTGAGGATGTCCGCGAGCTGTGCAACGCGATGGCCATCATTAATAAGGGAGAGGTTGTGGTCGCGGGCGATCCGCGGGCGATCGTCGACCGCCTCAACGGCAAGCTTTGGCGGAAGTATGTGTCCAAGGCGGAGCTCCCGGCGGTGAAGGCGTCGTATCACGTGATCTCAACGACGCTGCTCGCCGGAGCGCCGGTGGTGCATGTGTACGCGGAGCAGTCGCCGGGCGACGGCTTTACGCCGATCGAAGCGGATCTCGAAGATGTCTACTTTCACCAACTCGGCCTCGCCGGTTTGACTGAGGCCGTCTGATGTTCGGCACGATCTTCCGTTTTGAGATTCGCTATCACCTCACGCGACTCATCACCTGGTTCTACGCCTTCATATTCTTTGCCTTGGCATTCCTGTTTGTGGCGACGGATGCGGTGGAGGTCGGTGGTGGCGTTGGGCAGGTGATGCGGAACTCTCTCTTCGTGCAGGCCCAGGCATTCTTCATTCTCGTGGCCGTCGGCCAGGTGATCCTCACTGGCCTTGTCGGCACGGCGGTGCTTCGGGACTACCAGTACAAAACACACGAGCTGCTGTTCACCACGCCCATCACGCGGCTGGCCTACCTTGGCGGCCGCTTTTGCGGCGCGTTCGTGGTGATGGTGATCGTTCACCTCGGTATCCCGCTTGGCCTGCTCCTCGGCCCATTGATGCCGTGGGTGGATCAGGCGAAGATGCTCCCGGCCAACCCCGTCGGCATCCTCGTCCTCTTTGCGACGATTTTGCTTCCGAGTGTTTTTCTCCTCAGCGCCATTTTCTTTGCCGTCGGCGCGCTGACCCGAAGTCTCTTTGCGATCTACACGCAGGGCATCGCGTTGTTGGTGGCTTGGACAATTTCGGTTCCGATGCTCATGAACGTGAGCAATCAGCGAATGGCGACGCTGATGGATCCGTTTGGACTCTCCGCATTCGCCATGCTTACGCGGTACTGGACGCCCGCCGAAAAGAACACACTCCCCGTGCCGGTTACGGGAGTGCTACTTGAAAATCGGCTTTTCTGGATCAGCATCGCGGTGATGATCTTGGCGGTCACGTACAGCGCGTTCCGGTTCCGGAGCGCGCCAATCACCATCGGCCGCAAAGCCGTAAGCGATGCCGAGGTAGAACGGCCATTTGTCGGGCGTGCGGTGCAGGCCGAGCAGCGCTTTGATAGTGCGACGTGGAGAACCCAGGTTGTCAGTAGCGCACGACTCTCTTTCTGGAGCATCGTGCGGCAGGTGCCGTTCCTCGCGATTGTGACCGTCGGCATCGTGAATATGCTGATGAGTGCCTCATTCGTGGACAGCCTCTACGGCCAAAAGACTTGGCCCGTCACCTACACGATGGCGCAAGTGCTCGAGTCCGCGTTTGTCCTCTTCTTCATGATCACGATAACGATCTACGCCGGCGAAGCCGTCTGGCGTGAGCGGCAGCTGCAACTCGACCAAATCTCCGACTCGTTGCCCACCAAGACCAGTGTCGGGTTCCTCGGCAAGCTGGGCGGCCTGTTGATGGTTGAGGGACTATTGCTCGTGATCATGATTGTGGCCGGCGTCGTGATACAAACGTTCAAGGGTTACCATCACTACGAGCTCGGACTGTACCTTCGCTACCTCTTTGGCACCACGTTCCCGTCACTCGCCCAGATCACCGTTCTCGCGTTTTTGGTGCACGTGATTGTCAACCAGAAATACGTCGGGCACGTGGTCATGATCTTGTTTTGGGTGATGCAAGCGGCGATGCGGCCCCTAGGCGTCGAACACCTACTGTTTAAGTACGCCAGCACGCCGACTTTTCTGTATTCCGACATGAACGGTTTCGGGCCCTACGTCCCCGAACTCACGCTTACCGCGCTCTACTGGACTGGCGTGTCGATCGTGCTTGGCGTGGTCGCGCTTCTGTTGTGGGTTCGCGGCACCGAAACGCGCTGGAGCTTCCGCCGAGCCACCGCACAGCTGCGTTGGAACCGCGCTGCCTTCACCGCAGCGGCCGCCGGATGCGTGCTGGCGGTTGGGGCCGGCGGGGCGACGTTCTACAACACCAACATTCTGAATCGCTACGAAAACTCGAAGGACGTGCGTAAACGAAAGGCCGCGTACGAACGGACGTACAAGCAATTTGAGAAGATGGAACTGCCCCGCCTCGTTGCGGCGGATGTACGGGCGGACCTTGTTCCGGAGCGGCTCACCTTTACGGCGAGCGGCACGTTCACGTTCGTGAACAAGCATCAGCAGCCAATCGACTCGGTACTCGTCTTCAACTTGCAGGAGCGCAATCTCCGCGTCGACAGCTTAGCGTGGGATCGGCCTGCCACGGCGGTCGTGACTGACGACGAACTGCGAATTTTCCGTTTTTCGACTCCGTTGGCGCCGGGTGATACCGTGCACCTGCGCTACCGCGCGGAGCTGGAGAATCGAGGATTCTCGAACAACGGCCCACTCACCGTCGCGGCCGAAAATGGCACGTTCGTGAACTCCAATTACTTTCCGGCCCTCGGCTATCAATCCGTCGGCGAGATCGATGACGACGATGACCGCCGGAAAGAGAAGTTGCCGCCCAAGATGCGGATGCCTTCGATTGACGATGAGTCGGCCAGAGCGAACTCGTATTTCACGAATAACGCAGATTTGATCGACTTCACCGCGACCGTGAGCACGGCGCCCGACCAGATTGCGATCGCGCCAGGCTATCTGGTGAAGGAATACCAAGAGAAGGGTCGTCGCGTGTTTGAGTACGCGATGGACCACCCGATTTCGAACTTCTATGCCTTTCTTTCCGCCCGGTATCTGGTGAAGCGCGAGGAGTACAAGGGCATTGCGCTCGAGATTTACTATCATTCCGGCCACGAGTACAACCTTGACCGCATGATGGCCTCGATAAAGGCTTCACTCGATTACTTCGGAACCAACTTCAGCCCCTATCAGTTCCGGCAGCTTCGCATCATCGAGTTCCCGCGCTACGCGCAGTTCGCGCAGGCCTTTCCGAACACCGTTCCGTTTTCAGAGAGCATCGGATTCATCCTGCGGACGGGGGATGGCGATGGCGATCTGGATTTGCCGTTCTACGTGACGGCACACGAGGTGGCGCACCAGTGGTGGGGGCATCAGGTGGTCGGCGCAAATATGCAGGGGTCCACCTGGTTCTCCGAAGGACTCGCGAACTACTCGGCGCTCACGCTGATGGAGAAGCAGTCAGGCCGGCCTGCACTGGAAAAGTTTCTCGCGAACGAGCTCGATCTTTATCTCATGGGACGGGCCCTCGAGCGAAAAAAAGAACTGCCTCTCTTGCTCGTCGAGAACCAAGGCTACATCCATTACAACAAGGGCTCGCTCACCCTGTACGCCTTCCGCGACTTAGTTGGCGAACCGGCCATGAACCGCGCGTTGTCAAAGTTCTTGGTTGCCCGCGCGTTCAGTGGAGCGCCCTATCCCACGAGCCGCGAGTTCATTGGCTACCTCAATGCCGAAACACCGGATTCGCTGAAGTACGTGCTCGACGACTTCTTCAACACGATTACCATCTGGGACGGCCAAGCCACGGAGGCGACCGCGACGAAGGGTGCGGATGGCAAGTATCTGGTCACGCTCAAGGTGTCGGCTCGGAAATTTCGCGCTGACACGCTCGGGAATCAGAAAGAAATTCCGATGGCCGATCTCGTAGACGTTGGGGTGTTCGGTGAGCGCGAGCCCGGTAATAAGCTGGGCAAGCCGCTCTATTTTGCGAAAGTTTGGATACATGGCGATACCACGTTCACCATTCCGGTGACCGGCGAGCCGAAGCGCGCTGGCATCGACCCGTATCACAAGCTGATTGACCGAACGCCGAAGGACAACGTGCGGGACGTGCTGCTCAAGAGTACGCCCTGACGTCGGAGTTGCCGGGTGTGTGGACGCCTCCGCCCGGCGATCCCCTCGAGCTTGCGGCCGCCGGATTCGCGAAGGTGTATGGTGCAATGGGGCGGGCAAAGCCCGTTGTCTCAGCGCCCGCTTCAGTATTGGTGCGTCACGTATCGCAGCTGCCCGGCCGTGCCCGACGCTATCGCGCGCGCACGGCCTCCAGCCGTCTCGATCCGGTACCAAACATGAAGCCGGTCGCTCGACCACTCGCGACGTCGAAGGCGAAGCGATTGTTGGCGGCATCCACGAACGTGTGAGCGCCTTGATGGCGCAGCGGGCTTGGCGCCTGGTTCGCGATGGCGACCATCACCCGGTTCTCCTGCGCGAAAACGCGTACCGTTTGCCGAGATCCATCTGGTCGAGCCAGATGATATTCGCCGAGGTAGCGCTCACGATCGGCTTGCGCCACCGGGAGATCTTTCGGAGCCGGTGGCGATGGCGCCGACGGTAGTGCCAGCACCGAACGCAGGATGGCATCAGCGATCGCGCCGGTCGGTGCGGGCGCGGTATTGGCCAACACCACGATCACCAACGAGTCCTGCGGCACGTAGGACATGAACGAGTTGAACCCGTTGATCGCGCCTCCGTGGGAGATGATGCGTCGACCGCCGATGGTATCCGAGCTCAGACCAAAGCCGTAGGTCATGGGGCGACCGTTGGCGAACACGACGGGCGTTGTCATCTGTCGGTACGCATCGGCGCTCACCACGCGCGCGCTATTCAACTGCACGGTCCACGACACCAGATCACCGATCGTGGAGCAGAGTGAGCCCGCCGCTGCCGGCAGGTGCATGCTGAGAAAATCCGTGTTCACCAAACCGCTCGGCGCCCGATCATACCCCTGCGCCCGGCGCGGGATAATACGACGGCTGTCGCAATACCGCGTGTGGCGTAGTCCGGCCTGCGGGAACAGATTCGCTTCGAGGTAGTCGCCGTATGGCTTGCCCGTCACCTTTTCGATGATCATGCCCAGCATGAAATAGCCGGTGTTGTTGTAGTAGAACTGCTGCCCCGGTTCAAACTGGAGCGAGTCGGTGGCCACGAGGTGGATCAACGAATCGGGAGCCAGATCCATGCGGGCAACACGTCCGAAGCGCGGGCCAATATCGGTGTAGCTGGGAATTCCCGACGTGTGATTGAGCAACTGTCGCACGGCGATGGTGCGTCCGTGCGTCGGGAAACCGGGGATGTACTTATTGAGATGATCGTCCAACGCAACCGATTTTCGCTCTACGAGTTGCATGACCGCGGCCGAGGTGAACTGCTTGGTGAGCGAGCCGATCTTGAACGTCGTTGCGGGCGTGACGGCGACCTGGTTTTCAAGGTCCGCAAAGCCGTAGCCCTTCATGAGGAGCGTGTCGCGTCCGCGCACCACGGCGACGGCGATGCCCGCGACGGCACCGCTCTTCACGGGCGCCGCAGCGAGGGAATCGATGTACGCGACGAGCGTCGCGCGCGACATCGTGGCCGGTCGTGGCTGCGCGTTCGCGGCACCGGCGCAGGCGAGCAGCAGCGCGGCAACGTGTCCCACGCGTATCCGCGTCAGCGTGAGGCGATGGCGGGAGTGATGTGACGTGGCGCGCATGGTCATGGCAGGTTTACGGTGAGGGCGCCCGACAGGGTCCCAGTTACGGGAGGGACGCCTTGTATCTGCACCATGACCATGGTTGGCGCGCCGTCCTGCAACGGATATCGGCGATCAAAGATGGCCGTGAACGGACGATCCTGCCCCGTGATGCGCAGGACACCGGAGACGGTGGCCCAGTCCTTTGCGGTCTGCAGCACGCCGAATGACAGGGCGCGGGCGGTGTCCCCCGCCGTCGTCACGAGTCGAAAACTTCCACGTGCCGTGCGGGCGCCGCTCGGCTGCTGGAGATCAACGGTGATCGACTTCGCCGTCAGGCCGCCGCGGTGTGTCAGCGTGCCGGCGCCGCGGACGCGCGCACTGGTCGACACGTGCAGCGGTCGACTGGGCATCAACCCGGTGCGCCGCATGGCCACACCGCCGCGGGCACCCGTTACCACTCCATCACGCAGCGCCACCACGCCATTCACCAGCACGACGCGGATCCCTTCCGATTTCGCGTTCGGGACCTCGTACGTTGCGCGATCCGTCACGGTCAACGTATCGAACACGGCGATGTCCGCCGCCATGCCCGGTGCGATGAGTCCGCGGTCGACGAGTCCGATCAGGGAGGCCGGCAAGCCGCTCATTTTTCGCACGGCCTGCTCCCAGGTGAGCGTGTGTGTTTCGCGCACATAGTGCCCGAGAATTCGCGGAAACGTGCCGAAGCCGCGTGGGTGTGCGCGCGTGTCCAGCCACGCTCCACAGTCGCAGGCAATCACGGCATCGGGATACTGCAAAATCTTGAGCAGGTCCGCCTCGGCGCCAAACGACATGATCGCCGAGGGCGACTCGGTTTCGAGAATCTTGACGATGGCTTCACCACCTGTCTTCGCACCCTGTTGGCGCATGATGTCAGTCAGTCGACGCCCTGTTTCGTTCAGCATGATGCTTTCAGGACCGTTGAGTCGTGCCGCGATCGCCTGATCGGCTTCAACCACGATGCGCGATCGCAGCGCGCTGTCGGCAAAGCGTTCGCGCATTTTGGCGAGCCCGCCGTCCTGCGCCCAGCCTGGGATAATGAGCGCGGCGAGCGACGTTTGTCCGGCGAGGTAGGGATACACATCTGCCGCCACCCATCGACCGCCGGCCGTGGCGGTGCGCATCATGTCGAGCACGGCGGTCGCCGTCCCCTGCTCACGACCCTGCACCTTCATGTGCGTAAACACCGGCACCAGGCCTGTGCCGTCGCCGATAGCCATGGTCTCTTCCATGCCCTTGCGGGAACTGAAGCCCATCTCTGGCGCGAGCCGATCATGGTTCGGGAAAAACGTGCGCCACGGGCGCGTTGGCAACAGCACCTGAATCACTTCCGGCACCGTGGCGAAGTACGCCGGCTTGTAGTCAAGCCCAGCCGACACGCCGAACGCGCCGCGCTCCAGATTCGCCATCACGAGCGCGCGCATCTTCTCGATGTCGGGAGCTGTCGGGCGCGTGTTGGATGGTCCCATCACGCTGGTCCAGACAGCATTGAAGCCGATGCTGGCCGCGATATTGACTGCTAACCCCTTCACCGCATATCCGTCAATTTGCGCACCAATGTCGAGCGGCCCGGCCCCATCGGCGTTGAGCAATTCACTGGTGACGCCTTGCGTCAGCATATTCTCGGCCGTCGGCAGGACCGCGGGAACGGCGTGGCTATGGATGTTGATGAAGCCCGGCGCCACCATGAGCCCGCGCACGTCGATGTCGGCCCGCGCGCGCACCTTGGACAGATCACCCACGCGCACAATGAATCCGTCGGTGATCGCGACATCTGCGCGGAAGCGCGCGGCGCCGGTCCCGTCGAGAACGGTGCCTCCGCGCAAGATGAGATCGTACTCGCCGGGAGGCTGTTGTGCGTCGGCGATGGACAACACCGGCACGCTGTTGCTCGCCGTGAGCACAGCCGCCACCATCAGCAGCACCATACCGAAACGACGTCTGAGAGTCTTCATGCGCATATGTTGGGGCCGCGGAGGGCTGAAGTCGATTACGCCGGAGCACTACAACTGCATGGATCGCATTCTCACCCGCGGCATCCCGGTGTCATGGCGTCCTTCACCTACCACGCCGCCAACGCCGCCGCCCGCATCCCGCGA
>CAMBRJ010000045.1 GCA_945870175.1 Gemmatimonas phototrophica | reverse complement strand
GCTTTCGTGAGACCGTAACAGCAACAGCAACGGCAACTGCCAGAACACGGAGACCACGGATTACACGAAAACAACACGGATAAGCCAAAAGCGCTTTTGGCTTATCCGTGTTGTTTCATTTCAATCGGTGTCATCCGTGTTCTGGCAGTGAGCGATCTCTCTCGCCTAAGCAATGCTCGCCGCATACGCCTTCGCAAACCGCACCGTATCCGCGGCCTTCATCCCACATACGCCGACGCGCAGCCCCTCCGGCATCGGCACCACGAATACGTCGGCGGCCTGAAGCGTCTTGCACACCGCGAACGGATCCGGCGGTGCCGGCAAGGTCACGAAGAAGCCGCCGTCCCACGGCGCGCCGGGAAGTCCTTCGGCTTTGAGCGCCGCGTCGAGCGCCACCACGCGTTCCGTGAGCACACGGCGCCAATGCGCATGTTCGGCGGCTAATGCGGCCTGCGCGGTTTCGCTCTTGGTCATGCGCAGCAGCACGCTCATGGGGGCACGCGCGCAATTGCTCCACGTGCCACGGCAGCTCGACACCAGCGCGCCTTTCAGCGCGGGGTCGCCGCTCCACGGAAACACCAGTGCCCCGGCGCGTGATCCGTACAGCGTGAACGCCTTGCTGAGGCTCAGACTCGCGCACACCAGCACCGCCTGTTCGGCCCCGAACGCCGCGTAGTCCTCGAGCGCCTCGCGCACGTCGTTGGGATCGCGCGCGTAGTCGAGATACGCGAAATCCAGCAGCAGCGTGACGGGGCCCTGCGACGCGATGTCGCGCAGCATCGACAGCAGCGTGCGGCGATCGTCGCGCGACAGGCTGCGACCGGTGGGGTTGTGGCACGGGTCGTTGAGCCACACCAGCAACCGCCCCTGCTCCTCGAGCAGATCGCGCGCCTTGGCTTCCCACGCGCCCACGTCGAGCGCTTCGCCGGGCGCCGGATACGGGGCCGTTTCCAGACGCACGGCCGCTTCGGCCGTGATGGTGGCGTACGGGCCCCAGAAGGGCGCCGCGGTGAGGATGGCCTGACCGCGCTCCACGAAGTTCTTGAGCGTGAGCGCCAGCGCCCCCGATCCCCCGGGCGTCGCCACGGCCACGCCGGGGCTCGTGAGCTGCGGCCAGTGCCGCTGCGTGAGCGCCAGCAGGAAGGCCGGGTCACCGGCGATCGGCGCGTAGGGCGCGATCTCCATGGGCGTGAGTTCGCGCCAGAGCGCCATCACGCTGTCGTGCACCACCAGCTTGCCGTGGTCGTCGAGCAAGGCGCCGACGGTGGCGTTGATAACCGGCGCGCCCGTGGCCGCCCGGTGCTGGGCGGCCGCGTTGAGCGTGAAGATCAGATCGTCGCCGGCGAAGCCCTGGCGCGAGTCGAGGAGATGAGTGCGCATCCCCCAAAACTAACGCGTTATCGCGTGCTGATCAGCGTTTGCTCGACGGCGGGATCATCCCCTTCATGCGCATGTACGTCACGATGTTGCCGTAGTGCTCCCCGTCATGCACCGCGTTGAGCGTGAGGGCGGCGAACTTGGTGCTCTTCGACCCGAACATGTCGACCATGGCCGAACCCGACGCCGCCGGAATGTTGTAGGCCTTCGCACAATGCGCCGTGGAGGCCTTGAGTGCGGCCACGATCGCCGCCTTGGTCTTGGCCGTTTTCTCGATGGCGTCTTCGGCCGGCACCTTCTCCCCCAGCACCGCCGCGCAGATCAGATCCTGCGTGCCCGCCACATGTCCGATCAGCTCACCGAAGCTGCGCACGGTGGCCACCGGCTTGTACGCATAGTTGGCCTCCGTCATCTCGTCGGCCGCCTTCGTGATGTTGTCGATCATCCCCTGCCAGTTCGAATACAGTGCCGCCATGGTGGGGTCCTTCGGGGCCTGAGCGGCAGCGGTGCTGGGGACTGCTACGATGGCCGTGGTGGCAGCGATCAGCGCTGCGGTGAGCACGCGATGGGTGGGATGCATGGGGAGTCTCGTAAGGGAAGAAGTGGTGTGGGCTGCTGACACGTTTGGGATACGAACGGAAACAGGCGACTCCTGCCTGAACGGTACGAATTCAATTATGCGCGCCACCGCGCTCACCCGCGAACACGCGAACGAATGCCAGCTCCAGTGCACTGCCCGATGGCATGGCCGTCCACTGCGCCAGCAGATCATCCCGCCGAGCGCGCACACGCTCGAGCTCGGCATCGGTAAGCCAACGCAGCCCCTCGGGCATCTTCTTTCCCACCGCCAGTCGCGACGCCACGTACTGCTCTGCCTGCCTCTGAAACGCCTCGGCGGTCATCGCCTCACCCTGCCGACGTTCCGCATCGAATAAGCCCACGATCAGCTCCACGACTAACGCTTCGTCGGGGATCGGCCCGCGCGGCCACGGCGTGGCGAAGTCGGTAATCTCCCATCCATCGGTCAGCAGCCCGTAGAAGCCGGAACGAAAGCCGAGCGTGCTCTCAACCGCGAAGTGCGCGAGGTCGTGGGCGGGCATCACGAGTGCGGTCGGCCCGTTCTGCCGCTGCCATGTGACTGACCCGTCGCGGCGCGTACAGGTGAGCGACACCGAACCATCGGAGTGCCGCTTGAGGCGGATGTGCAGGTCGACAGTTCGTGCTACGGACATGGATCGACGGGTTCAGATACGAATTGAAACGCGGGCGACGAGCACTCGTCGTCGTCAACGTGCTCATCCGCGGTCATCCGTGCAATCCGCGGCCAAGCGGTTCGTAGCATCCGCTCACCACTGTTGTCCAAACGTGACGAGGGCCTTCCACGGCGCCGCCTGATCCACCTTGCGTGTCGCACCAACGAACACGCCGCCCGAGAACAGACGCAAGCCCGCCGTGAGCGACGCGCGGATACCATCGGTGGGGCGTGCGACCGGCGCCCAACTGGCCAGCAGCGTGCTATCGATCGGCGCGCCGAGTCGTTCGATGCTGGTGCGCGCCGCGTTGCTCACGGCGTCGGCCCAGCCACTCTGCACACCCACGCTCAAGCCCGGAGCCAACGCCGGTAAAAAGAAGCGACCGGCGCGAATCGGCTGACGGAAATATGGGCTCGTGTACTGCAGCGAGGCGCGCAGCACGGCGGCGCGTGAGCCAGCGAACTCCTTATCTTCGTAGCCGGGGAGATTCTGGAACTTGCCCAGCTCGAACAGCTGTTGCGGCGGAATGCGCGCGCCGAACACCGCTCCCACGTCAGCGCGGGCCAGCGCCACGAACGGACCGAACGGCTGGCGCGCCGTGGCGCGGATCTCGGCCCGCTGCCACTGCAACGTACCATCGCCGCGCTCGTACGAGAGGCGTGCGCCCACGCCGGGCTTGGCGAATTCGGCGCTGAAATCCGGATGCCACTCGATCAACGCGGCGGTGCGCACATAGCGGCCTTGGTCAAGGCGGCGGTTCTCGCGATACGCCTCGCCACCGAATGGACTGCGCCGGTACGACGCGGGGCGATAGCGGTCGTCGGCCACGCCGAACTCCACGCGCGTCAGCACTCGGCGCGCGCCAGTCGTGCGCACGGCGGCCATCGTGGCGCTGCGGCGGTCCACATAATCGTACGGGTCCTGCGAGGCGAACAGGGCACCGATGGTGTTGCCAGAATCGAGCGGCACGCGGAAATCGTTGGTGTTGTCGAGCGAGCGGCCAGCGCGCACTTCGAGCGTGGTGTTGCCGCGCTTGCGCTCCACCGAGAGGCGGCCACGCGCCGTGCCTTCATTCCAGGCCCAGCCCGCATTGGCGCGCACCACGACGCCCGGGGCGAGATCGCGCAGCGACCACTTGATGCCCGTTCCCGTGTATACGCCTTCCACGCGATTGAAGTGGAACGCGTCGCTGGCGCGCGGCACCGTGTAGTCGAGGCGTGGGGCGCCGGTGGAGCGCCAGCGGTCGGGGCCGATGTCATTGAAGTCGTCGGAGTGCATGCCGAGGGAGAGCACGCCGACGTCGGCTTGCCAGGCGCCGTAGCGTCCGAGCGAATCGGGGTTCGTAAATGAGAGACGGCGGCGCGACAGCGCGCGCAGTGAGTCGGCGGCAGCGAGTGTGCGCGCATCGAGCACCGTATCGTTCACCTGCATCTGCGAGAAGCGCGACACGATGCGGACCACGGCGCGACCGTCGCCCAATCCCGGAAACGTGGCCTGCAGTTCAATGCGCTGCTTGGCCGGTAGCCAGTACTCGCCGTTGCGTTCGCCGTTCTCGTATTCCACGAAGGCGACGGCATCGCCCAGCGACGCGATCATCCCGCGGCGCGGGGCGTTCACGCGCACGAAGTAGCCGCGCAGGCGCACCAGTGTGCCGCGTGACGCGTCGAGATCCATCTCGCCGTCGAACAGCACCACCGACCCGGTGATATCGCTGCGTGGCTGCACGCGCACATGCGCGATGGGAATCACGCGATCACCGGCGCGGACGGTCACGATCGTGTCGCCACCCGAGTAGCGGTAGTACTGCTCGCGATCGACCGCCAGCGGATGAACGGCTGGAAGCGTGTCGGCGACGTCGTTGCGCGTGCTGGGGCGACCGGGGGGCGTGCGGCGCGACGATCCGGAGCGCACACGCAACCGGTTGCCGTACAACACCGGATTGAGCCAGCCAGTCTGGAACACCGAGAGCATCGAGACGTTGGCGCCGGTCTGCTGCGCGCGATAGCCGACGATGCGTTGATCGTAGAAACCGGTGCGATTCCACTTGAGCGTACTCGCCACCTGCTCCACCGCCGCCACCGCTTCATTGCCCTCTTCGCGTCGCAGCAACACGGAGATCTCCGTCTCGACGTGCGACGTGAAACTGATCAAGGCGGGCGGGAGCACATTCCGCGTGCTGGCATCGGCCAGCAGCTCGCGGAGGGCACGGGGCGCGGTGGCTTTCGTGCTATCCGTCTGCGCGGCGACGGCGGTGGGCGCGCCGAGCACCGTGAGCGCGCTGGCGGCAACGAGGAAAGAGGGAATTCGCATGTCACATGGTACGCAGGGGTGCAACGGAAGTTGCACCCCTGCCTGATCAGTGCACCGCGTGATCGCTAACAGCCAGAACACGGAGAGCACGGATTGCACGGATTGCACGGAACCAACACGGATAAGCAGACTGCGCGTTTTGCTTATCTGTGTTGGTTCCGTGCAATCCGTGTTCTCCGTGTTCTGGCTGTTGCGTTTACGATTTCAGCTGCTGCACCCGCTCCGCCGCCGCGGTCCAGTCATGCACCGCGTCGTCGAGCGCATCGCGCGTGTCGTCGAGTGCCTTCCCCAACGCGGCCGCCTTCTGCACACCGGCCGGCGTGTCGTACAGCGTGGCATCATCGAGTTCGTCGGTGACGCCCGCAATCTTCGCTTCCAGCATCGACACTCGCAGCTCGGCGTCGCCGAGCGCCTTGTCGGCCGCCCGCTGTGCCTTGCGCGTGTCGTTCGACGTCGGGGCCGCCGTCTTGCCGTGACCACCGGCGTGGCCACCCTTCCCCTGCGACTTGTCGTACGCCGGTCCCTTGGCCTTGTCGGCCCGTTCACGCTCCCGCTGCAGCTCGCGTTCGCGATCGCGCACCTTCGCGTTCTTCTCCGACTCGCGCTGCGAAATCTCACGCGCGTCCTTGTCCGCCTTGAGCTTGTTCTCGGCCCGCAGCGCTTCCCACTCCACGAAACTGCCGGGGAAGACGATCAGCTTCTGATCCTTCACTTCCCACACCTGCGTGGCGAGACCTCGCAGCACCGCGCGATCGTGGCTCACGATGAGACAGCTGCCCTCGTACGCCTCGATTGCATCCTCAAGCGCTTCGATGCTTTCCACGTCGAGGTGATTGGTGGGCTCGTCGAGAATGAGCAGGTTGTTGGTGGACAGCGTGAGCAGCGCCAGCGCCACGCGCGCCCGCTCACCACCCGACAACGTGCCCACGGTGCGCTGGACTTCGTCGCCGCTGAATCCGAAGCGACCCAAGTGACCCTGCACCTGGCGACGCTCCCAGAGCGGACGCTGCGTGGCGATCGCTTCGTAGATCGTGCTGTCGAGCGGCAAGTGCCCGACGTCCTGACGGTAGTACGCCACCGTGGTGCTGGGCCCCATTTTCACGCGACCCGCATGCACCGGATGCTCTTCGACCAGTGCTTTGATGAGCGTGCTCTTGCCGGCGCCGTTCGGACCCACCAGCGCGACCACTTCATTGCGCTCGAGCACGACGTTCACATCGCGCAAGAGTTCGCGCGTGCCCGTCGGCGTTTCCACCGCCACGGTTACGTGTTCGGCTTCGATGACGCGATCGCCGCTGCGATCGCCCGCCGACAAGCGCAGCGCCATCACGCCGTCACCGCCGATGGGCGCGGACAGACGCGGCATGCGCGCCAGCAACTTGCGACGACCCTTGGCTTGCCTGGTGTTTTGACCGGCCAGGTTGCGCGCGATGTAGTCCGACTCCGACGCGATCTTCGTTTGCTGGTTGTCGAACTGACGCTGGAGCGTGAGCCGTTTCTCTTCGCGCTGAACGAGGAACGACTCGTAGCTGCCTTCGTAGGAGAACGCGGTGCCGCCCTCGAAGTGCAGCACGTGATTGGCCATCACCGCGAGGAAGGCGCGGTCGTGGCTGATGCAGATGACGGTGCGGTCGGTGTCGCGCAGATACTGCTCGAGCCACGCCGTCGTTTCGAGATCGAGGTGGTTGGTCGGTTCGTCGAGCAACAGGATTTCCGCTGGCGTGGCCAGCTGACGCGCCAACGCCACGCGTCCCCGTTCACCACCGCTCAGCGTGCCGATACTGGTGGCCTTGGCGGCTTCCGGATCGAACCCGACGCCCATCAGCACGGCATCGACCTTGGCGGCCATCTGGTAGCCGCCGTCGCGTTCAAAGCGTTCGAGGTCGCGGCCGTACTTTTCCATCGCCTCTTCGCCGTGATCATGCTCGAGATTGGCCGCCTGCGTGGCCAACGACGCCTCGAGCGCGCGCAGATCACCGAAGGCGTCGGCCACGATCTCCCAGAGCGTCATGCCGTCGGGGAAGCGGCGGTGCTGGTCCATGAGCGCCACGCGGAGCCCGGGCATGCGCGCCACGGCCCCACTGGTGGGCGTCAGGTCGCCGGTGATCAGGCGGACCAGCGTGGTTTTTCCCGTGCCATTGCGGCCGACCACGGCCCAGCGGTCGCCGGAACCGACGGTCAGGGAAATGTCGCGAAAGATCTCGGACGCGCCGAAATCCACCCGCGCGTTGCCGATCGAGATAAGGGTCATGCCTGCGCCTGCAAGAGATGTGCAAAAACGGTCATGTGTGAGAGTAATGGGAGCCGGCCGATAACGCTCCTGTCACCCCGCTCACATCGCGCTCACGAGCCCGCGCGCCACTCGCTGCGCAGGGCCTCCGTCACGCGTACGATCTCCGCCCGTCGAGCCGCCGGCCAGCGCTGCACCCGCCACACGAGCGCGCGTCCGCGCCAGCCGTCCCGCCAGGCCACGGCCACATCGGCCGCCGTGGGGAGCTGCGTCACCAGCAGCAGCACCACCACGACGGTGAGCCAGGTGGCCTCGCCAGTGAGCAGCAGCGTCGCGAGGGCCACCACGGCCAGCAGCACGTACCACGCGGCCACCACTTGCAGTCCCGGCACGAACGCCCGGGCGACCACGTCGGAACGGGCCTTCGCGAACCGGTGCGCCACACGCCACACGACCCAGAAGATCGGCCCGTGGGTGAGCCACCCGATCAGCGCCGCCGGCGTCATGAGCAGCAACGCCCAGAGCGGCGTAAGACGAGTTTCGGCGGCGAGGCCGGCGCCCTGCAGCACCCGGGCGTGGTCGCGGGCCGAGGTGCGGAGGCCGCCGGCGTCGTGGACGAGGTGCGAGAGTTCGGAGACGAACGAATGCAGGCGACTGGCGTGCGGCGTGGCCGCGTCGGAGCGGCGGCTCGCCACCAGCGCTTCGGCCAACGGCACCAGGCGGGCGGCCCGCTCCAGCAGCGGCGCCTGCGACGCGGTGGTGGCGGGCGGCTGCACGGCGGCCACCGCCGCCACGAGTTCGTCGCACTCGGCGCGCGATTCCCAGTCGGGCGCGTTCCGTGTCACGCCCAGCAGCGTGGTGCGCAGCTGATCGGTAAGGGCCGACACCCCAGCCTCGAGCCCCTGAGCCAGCCGTTCCGTACGCCACCCCCGCAGCGACCAGCCACGCCCGACGACGGCCATGGCATCGGATCCACCGGTGCGTGGGGCCTCGTACTGGATCCCGAACGGCACCACCGTCACGTCGAATACCGAGCCATTATCAATAGCCTCAAGCGCCATCATCGCTACACCTGTCCTCAATCTCCCGATTTGCGGATGGTCGTGCACACCGCCCTGCGGAAAGACCCCCACCACGTGCCCTAGGGAAAACGCCTGCGCCATCCGGCGTCCCGCTTCGGCGTTCACGGCGGCCATGTCGACGCCCATCGCCCGCATTTTCCGGGCATCGCGCACGCGGGTGACCGGGATGACCCCCATGGCCTCGTAGCCCTTGCCGGCCGCGCCGCCGGCACCGGCGGCGATCGTGGCCAAGTAGCGCACATGCCGCGGGCAGGCCTCAAGCCCCAGCAACACGTCGGGCAGGTCGTTCGGGTGGTTGCCGATGAACAGCACCGGCCCCGTGTCCGGGACCACCCCCACCTGCACCACCACCGTCTCCCGATAGAACCATCGCAACGCTCGGCGCGCCGACCATCGCAGGAAGGCGCGAAGCACGCTGAATTGGTCTGGGTCAAACGACGGGAGCGGCGCGGGCACCATGCTCGCAAAGAAAGCGCACGGGACCGGCCCGGACAATGAACCGGGGACCGCTAGAATTCTTCAAGTACGCACACTCACTCTCCGGCCGGATTCGCTCATGCGCCCGCTTCGTACGTTCTGCTTCGCGCTAACCATGGCGACGCGTATGCCACCACGATCACGGACCGCATCATCGCGAAGTCGTAGCCGATGAAAGGCGGCAAGGGTGGGAAGGGACGCAAGCGGATTCCAGCCAAGCCGGTCACCAAGGAGGCGCCGCGTGAAGGACCGAAGCGCGGCGCGCCGAAACGCGACTGGGGGGCGGTGGATCGCGACGAGCCCCTCCCTCCCACGACCCCCAAGCCCGCGCGAGGCTGAGCAGGAGGGAGAGTTGCATGCGGTGGCACGTGCCACCGCGTGTCGTTCGGCGCTACTTGCCCTTGCCGATCAGCGTCTTGCCGAGTGTGAACAGCATCACGGCAATGGCACCGCACACGATGCCCACCAGGGCGTCGATGACGGTGGTGGCGATGAACGCGAGTACGGCACTGCGTTCGAGGAGCGAGTGACCCACGCTTTCCACGAAGTGCTCAATCGCCGGCACGCCGTGGGCAATGATGCTGCCACCGACAGTGAACATGGCCGCCGTGCCGAGCACGGAGAGGCTCTTCATGAGCAGCGGCGCCGCGCGCAGAATGAACGCGCCCATCGCACGGGCCGTCGCGTCTTTCTGTCGGTGCAGCGCGAGCCCAAGGTCATCGAGCTTCACGATGCCCGCCACCAGCCCGTACACGAGCACCGTGGCGCCGATGGCGACGGCACTGAGCGCGACCACCTGCTGCATGAGCGGCGCGGTGGCCATGGTGCCGAGCGTGATCACCACGATCTCCGCCGACAGCACGAAGTCGGTACGTACCGCGCCCTTCACCTTGTCCTGCTCGAAGGCGACCAAATCCACGGTCGGATCGGCCACGGCCCTCAGCAGTTCACCCGGCTGCAGTTGGTCGTCCCGATGCAGGTACTTGTGTGCGAGCTTCTCGACGCCTTCGAAGCAGAGGAACACGCCGCCGATCATCATCAGCGGCATGATCGCCACGGGCAGGAAGGCGCTGATCAGCAGCGCCGCCGGCACCAGGATAAGCTTGTTGACGAACGAGCCCTTCGCCACGGCCCACACGACCGGCAGCTCACGCTCCACGTTCACGCCTGACACCTGCTCGGCATTCAGCGCGAGGTCATCGCCCATCACTCCAGTCGTTTTCGTCGCCGCCACCTTGGTGAGCACCGCGACGTCATCGAGCAGCGTCGAGATGTCATCGATCAGGGCGAGCAGACTGGAAGCAGCCATGGGTCCGGATTCGAGGGGGCGGGGTGTGCAACGCTGTCAGGAATTTGACTGACAGGCGCGAAGTGTGCCAGACGGGAACGGCTGAGCCGCAACGGCAACAGCTACCGCAACGGCAACCGCAACGGCAACCGCCAGAACACGGAGACCACGGATCTTCACAGAACCAACACGGATAAGATGAACGACGCTTTTGGCTTATCTGTGTTTTTTCCGAGTGATCCGTGATCTCCGTGTTCTGGCGGTTGCGGTTGCGGTTGCGGTTGCGGTTGCGGCCTGTCAGTGCAGCCGCGCCACCGGCACGCCGACGTATACGCCACCGGCCTCGAGCACGGTGAATTTCGGCACGACGGACAGCGCGCCCACTTGCGCACCGTCGCCGGACTCGACGCCGATGCCGACCACGCTACCGATGCCGATCAGGGTGTTGCGGCCAAGTCGCACGGGGGCTGTTTTCAGGAGGCCGCGTTCGACCACGTGGCCCGAGACATGCGCATCGGAGCCGATCATCACGCCGTCGGCGAAGTCGAGCAGGTTGTGGTCCATCAGAGCGAGACTGTTCACCCAGACATCACGGCCAAGGCGCGCACCGTTCAGGCGCATGTACCAGTTCCAGATCGTCGTCGAGCGGAACGCGGGACCGGCGAACACACGAACCACATGAATGGTCATCAAGTAGCGCCCCCAGTTCAGCACCGGCCAGCTGAAGTCGCGCAGCGGCAACTCCACATTGGCCGGTGTGCGCCATCCAAGTGCCTGGGTGGCGAGCGCGGAGTAGAGCATCAACGAGCAGGCGCACACCAAGTACACCGGCGCAAAGCACAGCGAGGCCAGCGTCAGGCGAATCCACGTGGACAAGGGCCAAGTGGACTGCCAATGTGTGAACAGCACGGCAGGAGCGAGCGCGAGACCCGTGATGATCGCTTCCACGAACACCACCGACACAGAAGCCCACAGAAACCGAGCGGTACGATGCGAGGTCGCCGTCATTGATCAGTTCGCAGAGCGTTGCGCATGAGAACGCCGGAAAAGCAGCGGTGAGCGACCGAGGGGACATTTTCCCCGCGTCGCACCACCCGGAACATTGTCACGTTCAGGGCGAAGGGCCACCACTGATCTATATCCCCGGTCTCGACGGCACAGGTCTGCTCTTTTACCGACAGGCGCGCCTACTGTCGCGCCGTTTCCGCGTCATCACCTTCCGGCTGCGCGATGATGCGTTCAGCATGGACACCTTGGTGGCCGAGATCGCCCGCCACCTCGACGATGCCGTGCCCGACGGCACGCCGGCGATCGTGGTCGGCGAATCGTTCGGAGGCGCACTGGCCATGAGCTTCGCCCTCGCGCATCCGGCACGCATCCGGGCGCTGGTGATCCTGAATTCCTTTTCGCGCATCACGCCCAAGGTGAAACTGT
Organism: Gemmatimonas phototrophica; assembly: GCA_945870175.1. Lineage (GTDB taxonomy): Bacteria > Gemmatimonadota > Gemmatimonadetes > Gemmatimonadales > Gemmatimonadaceae > Gemmatimonas > Gemmatimonas phototrophica_A. Next base: position 327 of record CAMBRJ010000045.1, on the reverse strand, counting down.
ACGCGGCCATCACCGCCGCCAGCATCGTCCCGTGGGGCACCATGAACATCGCCCGTCGCCTCACGGCGTCGCGCCTGCACTCCTCGCACACGCATCGCGACGAGATCAACCGGTTCCTCCTGCTCACCCGCGCCACCACGCGACGAGGCTACATCAACCGGCTGCGGATTCTCACGCACTACGACCTGCGTCGACGACTCAAAGAGATCCACGTGCCCACGCTGTTCCTCGCCGCCGACGAAGATCACCTCATTCCATCGGTCGTGCAGGCCACGTATATGTCCGCGCGCGTTCCCAACGCCGCCATGCGTGTGCTGCATGGACATG
>CAMBRJ010000044.1 GCA_945870175.1 Gemmatimonas phototrophica | reverse complement strand
TCGATTTCTTCGTGTGGAGTCCGGACGCTGGCTGGCGAGCGCTCGTACTGCTGCTCACGTCAGGAACGCTGGCCGGACTGCTGCCGGCATGGCGCGCCGCCTCCATCCCCATCGCTCGCGCGTTGCGCGAGGAAGCCATTGGTTGACGTGACGGAACATCGTGAAGGATCCCGCAGCGGGACGAGCTCGGCGACTGCGCCGGTGATCGCCTGCGAACAGGTCGTGCGCAGCTATCCCATGGGCAGCGCGATCGTACAAGCCGTGCGCGGTATCGATCTTACCATCTCGCGCGGCGAGTTTGCCGCGATCACCGGGCCGTCCGGGTGCGGCAAGAGCACGCTGCTGCACCTGCTCGGTGCGGTGGATGTCCCAACCACGGGGCGCGTGCTGGTGAACGGACGCGACACGGCGTCGTTGTCGGATCGTGAGGCCACCGATTTCCGGCTGCGACACATCGGGTTCGTTTTTCAGCGCTTCTATCTCATGCCCACGCTCTCGGCCTCGGAGAACGTCGAACTCCCGCTCGCGGAAGCGGGCATGGACAAGCGGGCGCGAAAGGCGCGGGCCCGTGAACTGTTGGGTTATGTCGGACTTGGTGACCGGCTCGATCACCGCCCCACGCAGCTCTCGGGCGGCGAGCAGCAGCGCGTGGCCATCGCGCGTGCGCTGGCGAACGAGCCGGCGTTGCTGCTGGCCGACGAACCCACGGGCGAACTCGACGCCGACACCGGTGTGCGGCTGCTGGAGCTGTTCGGACGCCTGCACCGCGATGGTCGCACGCTGGTGTTCGTAACGCACGACGCCGTCGTGGCGCAGGCCGCCCAGCGGGTGATCCGTTTGCACGATGGCCGTGTGGCGTCGGACACGAGAGTGCATGCCCGGAGTGGTGCGTGAGCACGAACGTCGGCGCGATCCGGTTGGCGATCGCGCAGTTGCTGGCGTGGCGCTCGGTTGCGTCGCGTCCGCTGCGGGCGCTCTTGCTGTGCGGTGGCTTCGGTGTTGGCGTGGGCGTGATGATCGTGCTGCTGGCGGTAGGTGAAGCCATGGTGCGACAGGCTTCCCAAGAGCGATTGGTCGGTGGCGGCACGATCACGGTGTTGCCCGAAGGCATCGATATTGAGGTGCTCACCACCGGCGGTCTGGGTGGCCTGTTCTTCTCGGTGCCCAATGCGCGATTTGTGCACCGCCAAGTGCTCAATGCGCCGCGACTCAGCGACGTCGTGACCGTGGCGGCGCCGCAACTCGAAGGCAAGCTGCTGTATGTCACCACCGCCGATGGGGTCGAGCATCCCGTGCGGGCCAGCGGGGAGATCCCGTCGGCCACGCGTACGCTCGGCGCGCTGCCAACCGTGGCAAGGGGTGCGTGGGACGATGATGACGGCGATCGCCGCTGGATGACACCGACGCCAGCCGAACTGCGCCACGATATCGATCACTTCCATCTGCCCACGCCGGGAATGGCGAATCGCAACTCGTGGGGGGAGTGGCACTACTTCAACGTGATCTCCCCCGACGCGAATCGCTGGGCATTCGTGTCGTTCATCGTGGGCGGCGACGTGACGGGCGACCAGTGGGGCGGACAGGTGCTCGTCACGTTGCACGAGCGTGCTCGTGCCCCGCGCCGTTTCAGTCGCACCATCCCGAAGGAACGCGTACGCTTCTCCACGCGCGATGCGAATCTCACGATCGGCAACGACAGTGTGCGCGTGCTCCCCGACGGTCGGTACGCCGTACGCGCCGACGTGCGCGAAGAAGGAACCGGTACACCGCTCACACTCGATCTCGTCGTGTCGCCCGCATCGCGAGTGGATTTCCCCGGGGCCACGATGGTGAGCGGCGATTTCACCTCGGGGTACGCCGTGCCTGCGCTGCGCGCCGACGCCACGGGCTCACTGTGTGTAGCCCGCGTGTGTGAACAATTCGACGGGGCGCAGGCGTATCACGATCACAATTGGGGCGGATGGCGTGGCGTCACTTGGGAGTGGGGATCGGCCCGCGCCGGCGAGTACACGTTGCTGTATGGCCGCGTCGCGCCGGAAGATTCGGCCAGCGCCACGGCCGGTGGCAACGCGCCGCTGTTCGTGTACGTGACCGACGCGCAGGGTTTTCTCGCGCTCTTCCGGCCGCGCGTGATTCGCTACAACGACGCGCGCGACGTCCGAACGGCGGCGGGCATCCTCAAGGTGCCAGCCACGGCCGAGCTGATCGACGTGCGCGGCACCGATACGCTACGGCTCACGCTGACCGTCGATGATGCGGTGGCGACGGACACGCGCATCGGATTGGTGGAGCGGGGAGATAGCGAGTCAGCGCGGGCGCTGCGTAAGCCGTGGTTTGTGCAGATGGCCGGTGAGGCGCGGCTCGAAGGCCGCGTGCGCGGGCGCGTACTCAGCGGACGTGGACGCGGGTTTTTCGAGACGTATCGATGACAGTGCGTCCGTGGCCCGAGTCGGCGACGGGCACACCCGCACGATTGCGATTGGGGACGCAAGGTTGGAATTATCCGGCGTGGGTGGGGCCGTTCTATCCGGAGGGGACGCGTCCGGTCGACTTTCTGCGCACCTTCACTCGGGCCTTCGACGCCGTGGAAATCGACTCCACGTTCTACGCGATTCCGCCGGTGAGCACCGTGCGCGGCTGGGCATCTCGCACGCCGCCGGAGTTCACCTTTACCTGCAAGCTGCCGCAGGAGATCACGCACGAGCGGCGCTTCGTGGCTGCCGTCGACATCCTGCACGCGTTTGCCGATCGGATGCGCGAGCTGGGGCCGCGGCTCGGGCCGATTCTGATTCAGTGCGGCCCCGACTTCTCGCCGTCGGAAATCAATGCTTTCGCCGCCTTTCTATCGGCGCTGCCGACCGATCTCCGCTTCGCGGTCGAGTTCCGGCAGGCCTCCTGGGTGCGGAAGCGCACGCTCGCCCTGCTGCGGCGTCACGGCGTGGCGCTGGCGCTCAGCGATGGCCGATGGATCCCACGAGAGTGGCTGCTCAAGTTGTGCGAGCAGCCAACGGCCGATTTCGCATATCTGCGCTGGATGGGTCCCGACCGCGCTATCGTGGACTATTCGCGACTGCAGGTGGACCGGAGTGGCGAGCTCGACGCGTGGAGCCGAATGATCCCGGTGCTGCAGGCCCAGGTGCGCGAGGTCTTCGGGTTCGTAAACAATCACTTCGCCGGACACGGCCCGGCATCGGTACGGATGCTGCAGGAGCGTCTCGGGCTGCTGACGGTGGACCCGCAGTCGATCGGGGATCAGCCCTCGCTCTTCTGACGTGACTCGCCTCGGAGGATATACTTCACGTATGACTGTGCCGACTGCATCAACCGACGCCGCGCGGCGGCTCGTTCGAGGCGAATCCGCCCTGCCGCACGACGTGCTGGGTGTGCATCCGATCACCCTCGATGGGGTGGATGGCGTCGCGGTCCGCGCCTTTCAGCCCAACGCGGCGTCGATCGCCCTGGTGCTCGGTGAACAGCGGTGGCCCATGGTACGCGACGAGCACGGATTGTTCGCGCTCTTCTTGAGCGATCGCACCGCCCCGATGCGCTATCGCCTCGAGATCACCTTCGGCGATGGGCGCGTCGTGCTGCGCGACGATCCGTACCGGTTTCTTCCTACGCTCGGCGAGATGGATCTTCATCTCTTCAACGAGGGACGGCACCTCCGTCTGTGGGAGAAGCTGGGCGCGCACATGCTCGAGATCGACGGTGTGGCCGGCACGTCGTTCGCGGTGTGGGCGCCGAACGCCACGCGCGTGTCGGTGATCGGCGCGTTCAACGACTGGGACGGACGGGCGCATCAGATGCGGCGCCTCGGAGCCAGCGGCGTGTTCGAACTGTTCGTGCCCGGTGTGGGCGCGGAAACGATGTACAAGTTCGAGATCCGGTCGCCGAGTGGGGCGCTGCGCGTGAAGACCGATCCGTACGCGTTTAAGATGGAGCCGGGTCCCGGGCACGCGTCGATTGTGCAGGCGCGCGACACGTACGAATGGCAGGATGGCGCGTGGCTGGCGCAGCGCGCCGACGCCGACCCTCTGCGCGAACCGATGCTCGTGTACGAAGTGCACCTCGCGTCGTGGATGCGCGGTGAGCACAACCGCCTGCTGACGTATCGCGAGCTCGCGCCGCGACTGGCCGAACATGTGAAGCGCATGGGGTTCACGCACGTCGAACTGCTTCCGGTGCTCGAGCATCCGTTTGGCGGATCGTGGGGCTACCAGGTGGGCGGCTACTTCGCGCCGACGTCGCGTCATGGGACACCCGATGATTTCCGCGCGTGCGTGGATACGATGCACGAGGCGGGCGTCGGTGTGTTGCTGGATTGGGTGCCGGCGCATTTTCCGAAAGACGACTGGGCCCTGCGCCGCTTCGACGGGACGGCCTGCTACGAGCACGAGGATCCGCGACTCGGCGATCACCCCGAGTGGGGCACGCACATTTTTAATTATGCGCGCTGCGAAGTCCGCAACTTTCTGCTGGCGAATGCGCTGTACTGGATTGAGGAGTTTCACATCGACGGACTGCGGGTCGACGCGGTGGCCTCGATGCTGTATCTCGATTACGGACGCGAAGCCGGCCAGTGGCTCCGCAATCGATTCGGTGGACGTGAGAATCTGGAAGCGGTGTCATTCCTGAAGCAGCTGAATCACGCCGTGCATTCGCTGCACCCCGGCGTGATCACGGTGGCGGAGGAGAGCACGTCGTGGCCGAAGGTCACGCACCCGATCAGCGAGGGCGGACTTGGCTTCACGCTGAAGTGGAACATGGGGTGGATGCACGACACGCTCGACTACGTCAAAGTCGATCCGTTCTTCCGCAAGGGTGCGCACGACAAGCTCACGTTCGCGATGATGTACGAGTACAGCGAACGGTTCATGAATCCGCTGTCGCACGATGAAGTGGTGCACCTCAAGAAGTCGTTGCTCGAGAAAATGCCCGGGGATGTGTGGCAGCGGTTCGCAAATCTGCGCGCACTCATCGGCTACTCGATTACGCGTCCCGGTAAGTCGCTGTTCTTCATGGGCACGGAGCTTGGGTCGCATCACGAGTGGAATCACGACATCAGTCTTGAGTGGCATCTGATGGGCGACGCCCGCCGTCAGGGGTTGATGGCGTTCATGGAGTCGCTCGGCGCCCTCTACCGTCAGCATTCGTGCTTTTGGCGGCGCGACCATGAGCCATCGGGCTTTGGCTGGATCGACGTGTCCGACAAGGAGCAGTCGGTGCTGTCGTACGCGCGGTACGATGGGTCGTCGCACGCGATCGTGGTGCTCAATCTCACGCCGGTGCCGCGCGAAGCGTACCGCTTGGGCGCGCCGGCGATGGGCACCTATCACGTCGTGCTCAACTCCGACGCGACCCCGTTTGGAGGCAGCGGATACGCCGTGGCGGATACAGCGGAAGCGGAGTTGGTGCCCTATCATGGCTTCCCGCAATCGGTCACCGTGTCGTTGCCACCGCTGAGCATCGTGGTGCTGCTGCCGGCGCAGCAGCCTGAGGCGCGCGCCGTACTCGATGTGTTGGCCGATCGTGCGGTTCGTGACACCGCGCGGTCTGACTCAGACAAGACGCGGACGAAGAAGGAGAAGCCGTCCAAAGCCGCGAAGGCCGCGAAGGCTCCGCGTACGTTGAAGGGGACGCGCACACCCACGACACCCGAATCATGAGTCGTCACCGCAAGAACACGGTGCTGTTCGGCGTGCTCACGGTCTTGGCCGCCGGCGTGTGCATTCGGCTCGGGATCTGGCAGCTGGACCGGCTCACCCAGCGGCGTGCACAGAACGCGATCGTGCTCGCGCGCGGGACGATGCCCGTGGTGAGCGTCTCCTTGCTGCAGGGCGTGGATACCACCGACTCGCATTGGCGTCGCGTGCACATACGCGGCGTCGCCGATTACGCCGGCGAAGTGGTGCACGCCACGCGGTCGCAGGCGGGCTCACCGGGGGTGCATCTGCTCACGCCGGTGCGACCGCTCGATGGCGCGTGGGGCGATACCGCGGTGCTGGTGCTGCGCGGCTTCGTCTATTCGCCTGATGGCCGCACGTTTGACCGTGATCAGGCGCGTGAAGAGGATACGCTCGATCTCGACGCGCTCGTACTCGCATTCCCCGCGCACACGCCGGGCAGGGTGCAGATGCAGACCGCGACACGCGCGGTTCGTCTGCTCGACCGCGACACGATCGCCGCCCTCACCGGTCATCCGCTGGCGCCGTTCCTGCTCCTCGCACTGGGAGACACGGCCATGTATGACATCGCGAAGGCCGCGCGCGTGCCGCCGCCGAGCCCGTCGGAGGGACCGCACCAGTCGTACGCGATGCAGTGGTTCGGATTCGCGCTCGTGTTCCTGGTGGGCTTTGCCGCATTCGTCTGGGGCCCTGGGCGCTCGAACGGGGGAACGGTGCCAGACGACGAAACAGGCCGAGATATGGGTGGCGTCGGCAACGCCCAGAACGAGCGCGCCCGGCTGTCGCCCCCTGACTGACTGGGCGCACCGGGCGGTCGTTTGACTACGGCCGACCGATGCTCGTGTACGCGAAGCCCTGCCCGCGGACGTCCTCCGCCCGATACACGTTGCGGAGATCGACCAGCACCTTCTGCGTCATCGACGCCCCTATCCGATCGAGATCCAAGGCGCGGAATTCGTTCCATTCGGTGATGATCACCAGCACGTCGGCACCGATCGCGACGTCGTAGGCATCCGCGCACCACTCCACGCCCGGCAGGAGCGCCTTGGCTTCGTGCATCGCGGCGGGATCATAAGCCCGCACGGTGGCGCCAGCATCCTGCAGGGCTGGCACAATCGCCAAACTCGGGGCATCGCGCATGTCGTCGGTGTTCGGCTTGAAGGCGACGCCAAGCACACCGACCGTCTTGCCGCGGACCGAGCCACCGCAGGCGGCAATCACGCGCGAGGCCATCGCGCCCTTCCGCGTGTCGTTCACCTGCACGACGGTTTCCACCAGCCGAGCGGGCGATCCGTACTCCTGTGCGGTACGCACGAGCGCGATGGTGTCCTTCGGGAAGCAGGAGCCACCGTAGCCCGGCCCGGCGTGCAGGAACTTCTTGCCGATGCGTCCGTCGAGGCCCATGCCGCGCGCCACATCCTGCACGTTCGCGCCGACTTTCTCGCACAGGTCCGCCATCTCGTTGATGAACGTGATCTTCGTGGCGAGAAAAGCGTTGGCGGCGTACTTCGTCAGTTCCGCCGTCTCGAGCGTCGTCATCACGACCGGCGTTTCCATGAGATACAGCGGACGATAGAGCGCCTGCATCACGCCTCGTGCACGATCCGTCTCCGCACCGATCACGACGCGATCGGGACGCATGAAATCCCCGATCGCCGAGCCTTCGCGTAGAAATTCGGGATTCGACGCGACGTCGAATTCGGCGGTTGGGTTGGCGCCGCGAATGATCTCCGCCACCCGGCGACCGGTGCCGACGGGCACGGTGCTCTTCGTGACGACCACCGTGTACCCCTGCAGCGACTTCGCGATCTCGATCGCCGCCGCCTCTACGTAGCGCAGATCGGCGTGTCCATCACCGCGGCGCGAGGGCGTGCCGACCGCGATGAACACGGCGTCCGCTTCCGACACGGCCTTGGCGAGGTCGGTCGTGAACGCCAATCGTCCGCTCTTGATGCCCTTGGCCACCAGCGCGTCGAGTCCCGGCTCGTAAATCGGGATCTCGCCGTTCAGCAAGCGTTCGATCTTCGCCGCGTCGACGTCCACACAGGTCACATCAGGGCCAAATTCCGCAAAACAGGCACCGGACACGAGGCCGACATAGCCCGTGCCGATCATCGCGATCTTCATGACGCGTCAATCTCCGATCTGAAAGTACTCGCGATACCAGGCGACGAAATTCGCCACACCGGTCTCGATGGGCGTCTGCGGGGCGAAGCCGACGTCACGGACCAGCGCGTCCACGTTCGCGTAGGTGGCCGGCACATCCCCGGGCTGCAACGGCAGCATGCGCTTTTCCGCCACGCGCCCGAGTGACTTCTCAATGGTCTCGATGAGATACATCAATTCCACCGGGTTATTGTTACCAATATTGTAAATTCGGTAGGGCGCCTTGCTCGTGGCCGGATCGGGGGCGTCCGAATTCCACGCCGGATTCGGCTCGGCGGTATGATCGCTCGTGCGGATCACGCCTTCCACAATGTCGTCGATATACGTGAAGTCGCGCTGCATCTTGCCGTGATTGAACACGTCGATCGGCTGGCCTTCGAGAATGGCCTTCGTGAACAGGAACATGGCCATATCAGGACGGCCCCACGGACCGTACACCGTGAAGAAGCGCAGCCCCGTGGTGGGCAGTCCATACAGATGGCTGTAGGTGTGCGCCATCAGCTCGTTCGCCTTCTTCGTGGCGGCATACAGCGACACCGGGTGATCGATGTTCTGATGCACGGAGAACGGCATGGCGGTGTTGGCACCGTACACGCTCGACGACGAGGCGTAGGTGAGATGCTGCACGCCGGTGTGGCGGCACCCTTCGAGGATGTTGATGAACCCGACGAGGTTGCTCTCGATATACGCGTGCGGATTCGTGATCGAGTATCGCACGCCCGCCTGCGCGGCCAAGTGGATCACGCGATCGAAGCGCTCTTCCCGGAACAGGCGCGCCACGCCGTCACGATCGGCCAGGTCCATGCGGAACAGACGGAATCCCGGCTTGGCTGAGAGTCGCGCGATGCGCGCCTCCTTCAGCGTGGGATCGTAGTAGTCGTTGACGATGTCGAGGCCCACCACCTCATCGCCACGCGCCAGCAGCCGTTCGCTGGTATGATAGCCGATGAAGCCTGCGGCTCCGGTCACGAGAATTTTTGCCATGCGCTGATCGCCATTCGGGAAGAAAGGTCGGGTGCTACGTGTCCGCTGCCGACGATTGAGCGGGGCGGTGCGCCACGGCCGGCCGTTGCAAAAGCAGGACCGCCCCCATGATCGCGACGCCACCGATCAAGGTACCGGTGCCAACCGACTGCCGCAGCAGCACCACGCCCAGCATGGTGGTCCAAAACGGTTCCACCGTGGACGTGATCGCCGTGCGGACGGGGCCCAGCACCCGGAGCCCCGCCAAAAACGCCAGAAACGACACGGCCGACAGCACCCCCTGCAGTGCACTCGCCCCGAAGGCGACGCCATCGGGAATCCGAAAGAGCGTGCCAGTCACCACGGCCCAGCCCACGAAGAGCACCGCGCCGCCGACGGCGATCGCCCGGGACACGTCGATCGCCTCGCGCTGTCGCTGCAAGCGGCCGAGGATCGGGATGTAGAGGGCGTACACCAGCGCCGCCGCCAGCACGGCCGCCACGCCCAGGGGATTGAGCGACGCCGCACTCGGCGCGCCCACCATGAAGCCGATGCCGCCCAACGCCAGCAGAAGCGCCGTCACCCGCGTGCGAGCGAGGCGCTCGATGCCGCGAATCGCCGTGATCACCGCCACCCAGGCGGGGAAGGTATAAAACAGGAACGACGCGGTCGCGGTGGGAATCCACTGCAGCGAGAGCAGCGCCAGGGTGGCGATCGTCGCCTGACCGCCCCCCGCCACCAGCAGAATGCGCGGGGCGAACCACGGGGCCACGCCACGGCGCGGGGGAGCGCCGCGCCACCAGCCGACGGCGACGAGCAGCACCGCACTGGTGGCGTATCGCCAGGCCTGCACCGACTCCAGCGCCATGCCATGGCCAGTCGCAATCACGGTGAGCGGGGCGATGCTGCCGAAGCAACAGGCACTCAGCACGACCAGCAGCGTCGCCCGCAGCACATGCGCGGACGACGGGGCTTCCGGCGCACGACTCACAGCAGCGTGCCGCTGAGAAGCTGGAAGGCGATACCGAAGTAGATGCTGATCGCGGAGACGTCGACGATCGTGGCCACGAGAGGAGCTGAGGCGCTGGCCGGGTCGAAATTGAAGCGTTTGAGCAGGAACGGCAGCATCGAGCCGGTCAGTGACCCCACCAGCACGATGCCGACCAGCGCCAGCCCAACCGTGACCGCGATCATGACCGAGTGCGGCCCGTAGTTGTACAGCTCGAGCGCATCCCACAGGAGGATTCGTCCGAACGCGATCGCGCCCAGCAGCAGGCCGAGGATAAGGCCGGCCGGCAGTTCACGCAGCACCACACGCCACCAATCACCGAGACGCACCTCACCCAGCGCCATGGCGCGAATGATCAACGACGTCGCCTGCGAGCCCGAGTTGCCCCCCGAGCTCATGACGAGCGGAATGAACTGCGACAGCAGCAGCACCCGACCGATCTCGCCTTCGTAACGCGCCATCACCGAGGCCGTGAGCATCTCACTGACGGCGAGCACCGCGAGCCAGCCACCGCGCTTGCGCACGTTCTGCCAGAGGCCGATCTGCATGTACGGCTCTTCGAGCGCCTCCATACCACCAAACTTCTGCGCGTCTTCGGTGCCTTCTTCCTGAATGACGTCGATGACGTCGTCGATCGTGACCACGCCGAGCAGCCGCTTCTCCGAATCCACGACCGGCAGCGCGACCAAGTCGTAGTTGGACGTGATCTGCGACACCGCTTCCTGCGAGAGGTCGGGGGCGACGCTCACGACCTCGCTCCAGGCGAGATCGCTCAGGGGCGTCCCGTCGGGCGACGCCAGCAACTCCCGGAGCGACAAGACGCCGCGCAGTCGTCCGTTGCCGTCGATGGTGTAGACGGTGTACATGGCTTCGCGACGGCCCGCCCGGGACATCGCCCGGACCGCGACGAGCGCTTCTTCGGCCGTGAGATTCTCGTCGACCGCCACAAACTCGGTGGTCATCAGACCGCCGGCCGTGTACGGGTCGTACTCCAGCAGGCGCTCGGTCTCGGCTTTCTCCGCCGGCTCGAACTCGGCGAGGATGTCGTCCGCCGTCTCCTCGTCGAGCTCCTCGAGCGCGTCCGCCCGCTCGTCGGGAGTCATCTCCGACATCATCGAGGCGGCTTCGACGGCCGTCAGCTCCTCGAGCACCATGGTGCGGAGGCCTTCGTCGAGATACTCGAGCACCTCGCCCGCCCGCTCCTTCGGCAGCGCCGACAGGAACGCGCGCACCATAGCCTCCGGCAGCGCCTCCGCGATGTCCGCGAGGTCGGCCGGGTGCATCTCCTCCGTCTGCGGTCCGATGCTCTCCGGGTGCTCCTCGAGCAACTCGAGAAGATCCGGCACGATCAGCGCCGCGAGCGGCCGGTCTTTATTGGCGTGAGGTGGCATCGGCGAAGGGCGGCGGTAAGGCGGTCAAGTTAGTGGGACGCGCCCAGCGAGCAAAGGCGCAGGACGGCCCGGCCGTCGTTACAGAACGGGCAGGACCCTCGCCTCGACCCGGAGGCTCCGAACCGATACCCCGGCGGCGTCGAGCGCGACGTCCAGCGCCGCCCGATCGAGGGCACCCTCCACCTCCAGCACCGCGCCCTGCATGGTCACTTCGGCGCTCAGCACCCCCGGAACGGCCCCCAGGGCCGTCCAGACCGCGCGCACGGCGTGCACGGCGACGAGGCCGTCGAGCTGCACGTGGATCCGTTGACGTGGCATCTTTCAATCTCCACGATCGGCGTCGTTACCTCAACCGGCTGATCGACGGCGCTGTGCCCCTTTACCCGTCTCGCAATGCCTCGCGTCGCTTTTCTCGGACTCGGTGCCATCGGCACTCCGATGGCCCGCCACCTCGCGCGTCCTGAATTCGATCTGGCGGTGTGGAATCGCACCGGCCCCAAGGCCGAAGCCATGGCGCGCGAGCTCGGGGTGCGCCACGCGCGCACGCCGGCCGACGCGGCACGCGACTGCGATATCGTGAT
>CAMBRJ010000043.1 GCA_945870175.1 Gemmatimonas phototrophica | reverse complement strand
CCTGAAAGTCCATAGCGACCACTGTCGCACGTATTGTGCCCATGCCTACCGCTCCTGTGCCAGACGTGCCCGGACGTCGCTGGCGCTGTAGCTCGCGAGTGGGTCGAAGCGATCCCAAAAACCGGCCCAGTCGAGCTGCGATGATTGCTCGCTCATGATCACGTCGAGCACGTCGTTCCAGAAGGTTGGGTCTTGCGGACCGCCCGAACCCACCGCGCGCGCCATCCACGTGGGGATCTTGGAGTAGAACGCGTGCAGGGTGGGTTGCAGGTCGTTGGTATACGCCTCGGCGAAGTCCCAGCGGTTCCGTAGCCCGCCCCACCACGTTGCGCCCAGCGAGCGGATCACGTGCGCGCCGAAGAGCCCGCGGAACTCGCTGTCGGCCTTGCAGGCGTCGGCGTAGCTGCGGGGAAGCCCCGGGCGCCCCAGCACGTCGCGCGCCATCCAGAACAGCGCCCGTCCAAACACATCGGACAATATGCCCCGCGAGAAATTTCCACCCGCCTCGGCTTCCGAGCGCTGCGTGCGCGCACGCGGACTGATGAAGAGCGCGAGGGTGTCGGTGCGCAGGTCAATGCGCTCGTGCAGCGGCAGCAGGCCAGCGCGGTGCGCGTGCACGGTGCGCACATCGCGCAGGTAGATGAACAGCAGCCGATGATCGACAATGCCCGGCGGCCAGCTCCACTCGCGCGTGCGCGCACGGGGGCTCGTCCCGCCGCCCGGTTCGTGCGTTTGCTTCAATCGCACCCACGCGGGGTCGTCACCACGAAAGCGGGTGATCAGCCGCCGGATGCCGATCGCTTCTCCCTGGTCATCACAGTCGAGTTCGGGGAGGATGTGCCAGCCCAGCCGAGCCCCGCGCAGGTTCTTCTCGCGAAGCCCCTCCGCGGTGATGATCGCCACCATCATGTACTCCGTCAGCACCTCGTGAAAGTTCGTGGTCAGCCGTGCGGCGCGCAGGCGGTCGGCGGATGTATCCAATGCTGCCGCCGCCTGCAGCTCACGCTCAGCGAGCAGCACTCGCTCGCGCAGCGCCGGCAAGCCGCGACACACGAGCTCGGCGTAATGCATGGGCATGAGGCGCTTGTCCACCTGCCCGGTGGCCAGTCGCTGCCGCGACAGATCGCTCATGTGCGACAACAACGACGTTTGCTCGAATTCGATCTGCTTCCAGCGTTTTCGTCCTTCGTCGCCAAAGGTGTGCAGCTTCGGCGCGACGACATCTTTCGCGATCGCATACAGCCGACGCACCCCCTGAATCTGTGAGGGGGTGTACAGCGGCACGAACTCCTGCGCGGCGTGCCGGTTCACGGTGAGCGGTGACGCACGGTACGCCTGACGCGACATTTCATCGTAAATCGCGCGCAGCAGCGGCACCATGACGGCGCCAGAGTCGGCCACGAGGCCGTGCAGATCGGGATCGGCACAAGCACTGGCGTCGACCGCAGGCTGCTCGCTGACAGCCACCCGCGCCGCCCACTGCTTTGACCAGAAGTGGGTCAGCGACAGCGTACGCAGTTCGCTGGCGACCACCTCCACGCGTGGGTCATTCGCGTACAGCAGCCGCGCATACGACGCGACCGCCCGCGTGAGCGCCCGCTCGGCGGAATACACGTAGTCCGGCGAGTTATTCGCGATCAGCCGGAGCTGTTCGAACGCCTCAAACGACCGGAAGAGATGTGGCGTGAGAAACGCCAACAGCTGTTTGGCAGGGACTTCCCCCGGACGGGTACGCAGCTGTTCGAGGACCGCCGGATCACTGTCGCGCGGACCGTCGGGCGCCGGCGGCAGCGCCGTCACACAGGTCATCAACTCCGCGAGGAAGGGGAGCGTGCGCAGGCCGTATTCGTGTTCCGGGCGTGCGGGCGCACAGGACGGCAGGCTGCTGTCCTTCGATCGCCGGCGAGCTTTGCGGAACGCCGTGATGCCGCTGGCGAGCTCGTCGCGATGTTCGTCGAGATGCTCGGCATCGCGGCCGATCCAGCGCTGCATGTCGCGCACCGCAGGGATTCGCGAGGGCTCGTCGATCCCCATCCGCTGGGCAAGTCGCTGGAAGCGGGCCAGGTCGATGCGGTCGTGCACCGTCGAGAGGGCGCGGCCCATCGCCTGCCACGCCGGCGGCATCGCGAGCAGCGCCAAATCATGCGGGCTGATGCGCTGATGCGCCGCGATGGTGCGCACAAACAGCGCCACGTTGCTCTTCCGGCTGCGAGCGGCACCGCCGGTCTCGGCGCGCCGCCGCTGGATGTGCTCCGACTCCGACACCAGCAGGGCGAGGAGCGGCAGCAGCGGTTGCCGGTCGAGCGCCTCTCCCTGAGCGCCGGTTAGCGACTCGAGGGCGGCACGCGCATACGACAGCACCACGCGCACGCGATTGTCCGGCAGCGGCGCGCGCGCGCGCTGGCGAATCGTGCGCCGGCGCGTGAGTGGAGACTGTGCTGTCCCGAGCGCGGCCATTTGGCGAAAGTGGCCGCACGCGTCAGCCACCGTGAGATCGTGCATGTGGCCGTCGCTGGCAGAGATCGGGTACCGCACTGGCTATCGGTGCAGGCGCTTCGTGAACTGTGCTGACGACCGGCGCGATGCCGACGCAACAACACCGTGAACCGCCGGGCGTTCGTGGTATTAGGGAACGGTTGGAAATGGCGGCAGGCCGATGTCTTTGGCGAGTCGATCAAAATCAGCCCACCCGTAGCCAAGCACGCTGGCTCCCTCAATGACAATAGGCGTGTCGTTTGAGCGTTGGATGGGGCCATCGAGCGTGCCCTTGGCCTGGCGCGCGAAGAGGACACGGATCATTCGGCTACTCGTCACGAACATCTGAGCGCGGTGCCCATGCATGATGCGAATGGTATCGGCCGGGCCGGTGCCGGTGAATTGGCCTTGTCCGATGGCGGCGTAGACGGCGTCCACCGACATACCGGCGCGGATGGTGCCGGCGTCGGCGTCGGCGCTCTTGCCAGCCGCTGATGTGTTGCCGCTGAGGGCAACCTCGGTTTCGTCGCTACAGGCGCTGAAGAACAACAACGGGAGCGCGAGCAGAACGCCGACCCGTCGGAGGATATGTGTCATGTGAGTGATGTGCAGAAAGGAACGGGACCGATTGGTAGAAGAAAGGGGGGAGCCCTTTCGGACTCCCCCCAAACTTTTCATGCTGCTACCCGAGCCTTACGGCGCCGTGTAGTTGATCAGGATCTGGCTGGCCGACGAGCCGTAGGTCGCGTTGATCGACAGGAGGCAGTTGCCACCCGTGACCTGCGCCGACTGCACCGAGGCGCCTGCACCACCCGACACACCGCTCGGCGAACCGGTCGGCGCGCCAGCGGCGCAGTTGCTGATCGTGAAGGTCGTACCACCGATCACCTGAGTGTTCGGGACAGAAATCTGGTACGAACCCACACCAGGCGAGGCCACCGGCACGATCACCGGGCGGGCCGAGCCACCGATCTGCAAGAACTCGAAGCCAGCGTATGCCGGTCCGGCGCCACCCGTAAACACGGTGCTGTATCCGTTCGGACCCGTGAGGGTCGTCGCGGGCAGCACCCAGTTGGCCGGGCTCGTGCCGTTCAGCACTGACGGCTGACCGGTGACGTTGATGTTCAACTGCGCCGGGAAGAACGTGACCGTCGCGCCGGCGAGGTTCGGGTTGAAGGTGCTCGTACCCGAGATGATGCCGCCGAAGGTCGTAACCTGGTTGGCCGGTACCGCGAAGTTCGCAGCAGCCAGCGTGACCTGGTACGTACCCGTCGACGCCACCGTCATGCTGCTGGTGAGCGCGTTCGGGAACGTGGCGTTCACCGGCGTCACCACACCACCCGCTGCCGCAATGACGGCCGCCGTGAGGCTGAACGGGTTGCCAGCAACCACACCGCTGTTGCTCGCGGTCGCCGTGACCGAGACCGGTCCACCTGCTGCGGCGCTCACACCCGTCGATGCGAGGTCAAAGCCGGTACCGGCGATGGCCAGGAACTGCGAGGCGTAGACGTTGGCAATCGGCGTCCACGTGATCACCTGCGTCGGCACTGGGCCGCCGATAACGATGCCCGCGGCAATCGGGTTAGCAGCCGGCGACGTGTACTGCGACGTGCCGATCGTAACGGTCGAGCTGAGCGCCGGGCTGTTGAGCGTCAGGCTGTACGTACCAGCCGCCGGCACCGGCACGAGCTGACCAGCACCCGTGTTGATGATGACCGGTCCAACCGTGATGCCTGTGGCGGCGCCGGCAGTACCCGTGAGGGTGACCTGCACAGACGCGTTCGCCGGGATCGCGGTCGGAGACGTCGTGATGTTCATACCGAGCAGCACCGGCGAGTAGACGATGGTGAACGGCAGGTTGGTGAGCGTGTTGGCGGACACCGACACGTTCTGGAACGTGCCGACGATCGACGGCGTGTACGTCACGCCATTGATGACCACCGAGTTGGTCGTGATGGCGTACGTGCCGCCATTCGCGTCAACCGGGACGATACCCGTCGTGGTGACGGTCGCACCGGCAAACGTGATCGGCGCGTTGGCCGTCACGGTCGATACGGTGATGTTCGCCGCCGGAGACGTCCCGAGCTGCGGGAAGCCAACCGGAGCCTGCACGAAGCAGATCGCGTTCGAGCCAGAGCACGCGCCCGCGCTGGCCGCTACCTGCGTGGTGCCGAAGAAGTTGATCGACGCGCCGCCGATGGTGGTCGCCGTCGTCGCGAGGCCGGCGCCGTTCGAGCGCACACCGATCGCGATGATGTTGTCGTTCAACGCGGCTGCCGTCTGGGTCGACGACAGGTTCGTCGGCGTCTTGGCGTACAGATCCGACGTGAGCGTCCACGTCCAGAAGCGATCCGAACCGATGTCCGCCTGCGCGGCCGAGGAGGCCGAGCCGAGGTACTCGTAGTTGTTCGTGCCGCTGTTGAGGCGGTAGAAGTCCGTACGGGTGAACGGCGGGTTCGGCACGTTGGTGTTGCCACGCAGCTGGACCTTGAGGCCCACCGGCGCGTTAAAGCCAGCCTGGAAATCCGACACCAGGTTCATCACGCGCCACGTCGAGAAGTTGTTCTGCACCGACGAGCCGTTGACGTTCGCGATGCTGCTGAGCGTCGGGAGCGACACCGCGCCGAAGCCCACGTTCGACGAGGTCGTCGACGTGTTGGCCGTGTTGAAGAACGCGCTGTTGACGTTGAACACGTTCGAGCCGTTGATCGACACCGTGGTGGCGTTGAAGGCCGGCACGTTGATGCCGCCAAGCGCTTCGAGGGCCGTCACGAACGGCGCAGCCGTCGGCACCGTCACCGTACCCGTGTACTGCGAGCCGATCACGTCGTCGAAACGAGCGTTGAGCAGCGTCTGCGGGTAGATGAAGCGATTGCCGATCGAGTTGTACAGCAGGCTCACGTTGTAGGCACGGAGCTCGACGCTGGCAGAAGCCACCGTTCCGAAGGTCGGCACGGCCGCGGCCGTGATCGAACCCGGCACGTTGAAATCGGACACCGTCGGGGCCGCGTTCTCGACACTGTACGAGCGACCGATGCCCGTGGTGCTCGAGACGTTACCCGCGCGGTCATACACGCGGCTGCGGTAGGTGTAGATACCGTCGCTGCTGAAGCTGACCGACGTGGCCGGGCGATAGCCGTCAACCAGGAAGCCACCGAGATCGGTAGACGGGCGGTTGATGAACGGGCAAGACGGAGCCGTGATCGGCGTCGCGCCACCGGACGATGCGGTCGTGGTGGACGTGCCGAACGGATTCGACGAGCTGGCGATCATCGCCGTGAGGCTGTTCGGATTGATGCAGTTGATGTTGTTCGCGCTCGCGCGCTGCAACGTGGTCGGGTTCGTGCTCGAGGCACCGCGCGTGGCGAAGTGCTGGAACGAACCGAAGCTCGCCACCGGCAGCTGCGTCGAGTCGGCCGGCAAACCAGCCGTGCTCGGCGCGCGAAGAATCGCGAGGTTGTCGTTCGCGTCGATGAAGCCGGCGCGCTCGTCGATGACTTCGGCCTGAATATTCCGCGTCGCCGTGCCGTTCGCCGTGTCCGAAGACGTGGCGGACGAGAGGCGGATGAGCGGGGCCGTCTTGTCAACGCCGAAGCGCTGCGAGATCGGCGCGTTGCTCAGATTGCCGAGCAGGTCGCCTTCCGTGTACGTGGCGCGATACGGGCCACGCACGCGAAGCGCGTAGGCACCGGTCGGCGTCACGACGGTCGGGTTCCAACCACCCACGTTGTCGATCGAGCATTCCGGGATGTCCGCGCCCGTGGTGCTGGGCATCGACACCGAGACCGTGTCCGTCGACGGCGGCGTACCGCCGGTGCCGGCGTTACAGCCGATGAAACGCCAGGCGCGCGACGTGGTGGTCGGGAGACCGACACCGTTCGTTTCGACCGAGGCGAGCGTCTGCGACTGGAAGTTGAAGCTGGCGTTCACCCAACCGGTAACGGCGGGCGTGGTCCAGATCGCATTGCCGGCGTTGGAGGAGCTGATGACCGGCGCCGTGCGACGGATATCCGGCTCAACCGTTTCCGGGCCGGCGTAGTCGAGGCGGTTGGGCACGATCGCCATAACCTGAGCCGAGGTGCGATAGCCGTCGAAACGGGTCACAATCGGGGCCGGGTTGTTGAAGTTGTCCGTACCGGCTTCAACTGCAACGAAGTTCTGCGCGGTCGCGCTGTTCGCGTGCACGTGGCCACGGCATTCGATGTTGGCGTTGGCGGCCGTCGTGAAGCTGGTCGACGAGCCCGTGCCAAGCGTCATGCGGCCGACGTTGCCGTTGTACGTGCCGTTGAACGGCAGCGCGGTGTAACGCTCGAGGCTGGTGCCTTCACCAGTCTGGAGAGCCGTACCGACAAACGACGAGACGACTTGCGCGCCCTGCGAGCAGATCTGCGCCGAGGCGGCCGCGGGGATACCCTGACGGAGGCCGATGTCGATGCGCGTGACCGAGCGGCCGGCCGTGAAGAACACCGGCACGATCGCGTACGAACCCTGACCAGCCGCGTCCGGACCGCCCCACCAGGTGAGGTTGCCCGTGCCAACGACGCTGCGCGTCGGGCTGACGTAGGTCGCCGCGTAGGCGTCGAGGTTGTTGAAGTTCACGACCTGACGGTTGTTCGAGGCATTCTGGCCTTCCGTCGGGGTCGATCCATTCGCCTGCGAGGTGAACACCGAGGCCGAGATGATCTTCTGGCCGTTCGGGTAGAACACGTCGGCCGCGCCCGTGGTGAAGTTGGCCGTGAAGTCGGCCGTGTTCACGAAGAGCGTGATGCCGCCAGCGTTCGCGACGCCGTTGGAGAAGATCTGACGGGCAGCGGCGCGACGGCCGGTGCCATCAGCGTTGGCGATGAAGATCACGGCCGAGTCCGTCTTCTGGCCGTTCGGCTGCAGGTTCAGCGTCACCTGGATCTGGTCACGAACGTTCGTGATGTCGATCGGCTGATTGACCTGCGCGTTGCTCGTGGTCACGAGGCCTTCGCTGCCCGACGACGACGAGTACGAGGTGACCGTCGGACCCTGCGTGACGGTCTGAATCGTGACGTTGGCGGACGGCGAAACCGTCACCGGCACCAGCTGCGTGAGCGTCGCGGCGGCAAAGCTCGCGTTGGCGGCCGACGTGGCCGTCACCGTGATCACTGCCGTACCCGGCGCCACCGCGGTGACGAGACCAGCCGCTACCGTGGCCACACTCGGCACCGTGGTGCCGTAGGTGATGGTCGCGGCGGCCGCACCGGAGGGCTGCGTGGCCGAAGCGGCGAGCTGCGCGGTGGAGCCGAGCGCCAGCGCCAGCGCGGTCGGCTGCACGTTCAGCGCCGTGATGCCCTGAGGCAGCGCGGTCACGGTGATCGAAGCGGCGCCGGTGAGCGTCGCCGAGGCGAGGCCGGTACCGGTGCCCGTCACGGTGACCGTGATCGTGGTCGTACCCGGCGCCACGCCGGTTACCACACCAGCGGCGCTTACTGTCGCGATGCTGGAGGACGACGAGGTGTACGTGGAGGTGACCGTTACGGTCGAGTTCGCACGGTTCACCGTGGGAACCTCGCACGCTCAACGGCAGGGTTCGTCGCTGTAAAAATCCCTTAGTGGTGAGTCAATAGGAAAAATACGTGCCCTATTTGTCCTCTAAATGGTAGTTCTTGCCGAGTCGCTCGGACGAATGTTCCGCTGTTCATCGGGAGCGGTACGGTCGGGTCCGTTCAGCGATCTTGGCGCTCTGGATGAGTCTGCTCTAGTGGCGCGTCACTGTCGCGAGCAGTTTTGTGATATTCTCGGCGAGGCCAGCGGACACGCCACGGGCCGCGTGACGGGATGATTGCTCGGCTGGCATGCCTGAGCTCGTCACGGGGACGCCGATGTCCCCAATGCCTGAGCCCGCCGCTGAACGCTTAGCGCAGCGTGGCCGCGACGCTCTCGGGCAGCGGCGTGGCCAGCAGGCCGAACACCGCGGCGGTCTGGGCGACCAGTGCGTCCCGGACCGCCACGGCACCCGGATACGGCCGCTCCGCCCGCGCACACTCGTGCGACACGCTGGTCATCGTGACCTGATCAATGCCGCAGGGCACCACGTGCGCGAACGTGCTCAGGTCATTCTCCACGTTGAGCGCCACGCCGTGCGACGTAACCCAGTCTTTGGCGTGCACGCCGATGCTGGCCAGTTTGCGCCGCCCGGCGGCATCCTCACGCCAGACACCGGTCAGCCCAGGAACCCGCGTGCACGCGAGCCCCACGGTGCCAAGGGCACGGATCACCGACTCTTCCACCTGCCGCAGATACCAGTGCAGGTCTTGCGTGTGCCGCTTGAGGTCGATGATGGGATACGCCACCAGCTGCCCCGGCTCGTGAATCGTCACGTCGCCGCCGCGCTCCACGTCGCGCAGGGCAATGCCGCGCGACGCGAGATACTCCGGCGTCACGAGCAGGTTGCCGGGCTTGGTGCTACGCCCCAGCGTCACCACCGGCGGATGCTGCACCAGGATCAGCAGATCCTGATCGAGCGCGCCACTGATCCGCGCTACCCGCGCACGCTGCTGGAGCCCCCACGCCACGTCGTAGGGGGTGAGGCCGAGGTCGAGGACATACAGGTGCATAACAACAGTAAGGGGTAAGGAGTATGGGGTACGGAGTAGGAAATACCCCGTACTCCCTACTCCGTACTCCCTACTTCGCCGTTATGCATGCAGCATCTTCCCCATCGAGTCCAGCACCGCCTCACCGATCGCTTCGCTGAGCGTGGGATGGGCGTGGATCGCGAGGTCGATTTCTTCTACCGTGAACTCGTTTTCGCGCGCGACCACGAGTTCGTGAATCATTTCGGTGGCATGCGCGCCCACGATGTGCGCGCCAAGAATCTCACCGTACTTCGCGTCACGGATGATCTTCACGAAGCCGTCGGTTTCACCACTCGTGCGCGCGCGACCGTTGGCGGAGAACGGGAACTTGCCCACCTTGTAGTCGAGCTTCTGGTCCTTGCACGCCTGCTCGGTGAGGCCGATGCTGGCGACTTCGGGATGGCAGTAGGTGCAGCTCGGAATGTTGTTGTAGTTCACGAGATGCGGATGCTCGCCACCGAGCAGGTCGGCCAGCACATGTCCTTCGCGTGATCCCTTGTGCGCGAGCATTTGGTTGCCGGACACGTCGCCGATGGCGTAGTAGCCCGCGACGTTCGTTTCGAACTTCGTATTGATCTTCACGAAGCCGCGTTCCGACTTGGCGATGCCCACCGCTTCGAGGCCGATATTCTCCACGTTCGGCGCGCGGCCGGCCGCCACCAACACCTTCTCCACTTCGAGCGTGTGCGTGGTGCCACCCGACTCGACCACGAGGGTGGCGCCCGTCTTCGTCACCTTCGCGCTGGTGATTTTGGCGCCGGTGAGGACGTCGATTTTTCGCTTCTTGAACGCCTTCGCCAATTCGGCGCTGCAATCGGCGTCTTCGATGGGGAGAATGGTGGCCGCGACTTCAACCATCGTGACCTTGGTGCCGAAGGCCGCGAACACGTCGGCGAATTCCACGCCCACCGCACCGGCACCCACCACCACCATCGACGCCGGCGCCTTCTCGGCGATCAGCACGTCGTCGCTGGAGAGCACCACATTTTTGTCGAGCGCGAGACCGGCCTGCGGCAGTCCCTTCACGCGCGAGCCGGTGGCAATCACGACGGCCTTCTTCGCTTCGTGCGTTTCCTTCTTGCCGTCGGCGAGCGTGACGGTGACCTTTTTCCCCTTTTCGATCACGCCTTCACCGCGGATCGACTGCACTTTGTACTTCTTCATCAGGAAGTCGACGCCCTTGGAGTTCTGCGCGCTGATGGCGCGCGAGCGCTTCATGGCCGGACCGAAGTCGAGCGTGATGCCGTTTAGGGTGATGCCGTGTTCGGCCGCCTTGCCGAGCTTCACCGCGAGGCCGGCGCTTTCCAGCAGCGATTTGGCCGGAATGCAGCCCCACAGCACGCAAGTGCCGCCGAGCCCTTCGCGTTCGATAACGGCCACCTGCAGGCCCAGCTGGGCACAGCGGATGGCGCAGACGTAGCCGGCGGGACCACCGCCCAGAATGATGACGTCGAACAAAGCCATGATAGTCGGGGATAGACGGGGAAGAAGATCGGGAAAGATAGCGGAAGAAGCGCGAGCGTAGGGGGCGGCTATCCGAGCAACCACTGGGCGGCGCGCTAGCCGACGCGAGCGTGCCGTGGTCGCTCTTGGAGCGACGGTGGTGCCGAACTGTCCGGCAGTTGTTCGCGATCTTCCGGCCGTAGATCCGGTAGATCTTCAGGGGCAATCCAATGCACTGCCCCGTTTCGCCAGACCGCCCACGGCACGCCGAGCGCCTTGTGCACTGCTTGTGCGCGACGGAGCGCACGATTGGCGTGATCGAGCGCATCAACTAGTGGCGGTTGGCCGGTGGAGGCGTCAGCGTCGAGTCTCATTGCGGATCACGTGGAATGAAGAGGTGAGGCCGCTCGATCGCAGCGGTGGCAGAATGCCGCGCAGTCTCCATACCGGTCATGCTCAATAATACTCTCGTGCGGCCGAATGTCGCCGCCTCTCTTGTCCTTTTCGCAGTGACAAATCGCGCGGTATTTGTCCTTCCTGCAAGGACAAATGCTCCGCGCTACCGTCGAACCGACCGCACGCCGTCCGAGAAGATCACGTCGATCGCCCGTCCACCGGTCACCACGGCGTCGCCGGAGCGCCGTACGAAGCCCATGAGGGCGCCGGTGGAGGCGTCACGCACCATGGCCATGGGATAGGCCGAGCTGTTCCAGGTGACACGCGCCCGGCCGTCGGTGGTGCGGTCCACCTGTGCTTGCAGCTGCGGCGCGACGGGCGTGCCGCCGGTGCCGGGTGCCGTCATGCGAGCGCTCTTCCGCTCCACGGCAGCGAGCGGGGATCGGGCGTCGCGCACGCGGATGGAGGCGAGGCGGGCTTCGAGGGTGGTGCTCCACGGCACGATCACGGCGAACTGTCGTTCGTCGGTGGCCGTGGCGTGGTCAACGTGTTGTGCCTCGATTGGCGTCTCGAGCAGTGTGGCGCCGTCGGTATCGAGCAGCTCGATCCGGTGCGACGCTGACACGGCGGTCGCGCTGACCGGGGCCGTGACGCGGAAGGCCGGCTCGAGCCGAATCTGTCCGTTCACCACGCGTCCCCACACCAACAACCCCTCGCCCGGCGCGGTGGGCGACGAGACGCCGCCGGAGGCGCTGCGGTACTGCATCCCCT
The DNA here is from genome assembly GCA_945870175.1 of Gemmatimonas phototrophica. Taxonomy (GTDB): domain Bacteria; phylum Gemmatimonadota; class Gemmatimonadetes; order Gemmatimonadales; family Gemmatimonadaceae; genus Gemmatimonas; species Gemmatimonas phototrophica_A. The sequence goes on along the minus strand of CAMBRJ010000043.1, from coordinate 212 downwards.
CCGACCAGTTGTACTCACTGATCCACGGGTTGCGGCAGTAGCTCATGATATCGGGCGTGGTGGGCGACACCATGGTGTTGGACAGACTGTTCCACCCCCAGAAGTTGATCACGCCGCCCGAGTACGGATAATCGCCGGCGCCGGTGGTGCCGCAGGGCGCATGGCCGCGGGAGAAGTTGTGCCCCCACTCGTGGGCCGCCACCTCATCGCCG
>CAMBRJ010000042.1 GCA_945870175.1 Gemmatimonas phototrophica | reverse complement strand
CACGAAGAACGGGCGCAACTCGGGATAGAAGTTGGCGAAACGCACGTCGCCCGGAATCTGTCCGACGTCGGTTTCCACCTGACTGAAGTCGGGATTGGCCGTGGCATTCACCGTGAAGTTGGACGTGATGCCCCAGCGCACGTCACCGCCGCCCTCGCCCCGCGTGCCGCGCTGCCAACCGGTGCTTCCACTGGTGATGCGGCGCGTGCCGCTGGTGGAGGTGATCGACGTGGGTGTGAGGTCGAGCACGAGTCCGCGCTTCAGGCCGGTCATGCCGCGGAGCGCGCCGGCCTGTGGCGCGAAGCTCTGCACCGAGCGTGACGCCGGCGCCCACGTATCCTGATAGCCGGTGCGTTGCGTCTGCCGCACGACTTGCAATCCCCAGTCCTGCGTTGCGCCCGCCTGAAAGCGGATGGACTTAAAGGGGATGCGCAGCTCGACCATGAAGCCGTCGTCGAGGGTTCGCCCCTTCGACTGCCAGACGTAGTCCTGCGACAGGTCCACCGCCTGCAGGGCGCCGCGGGAGACGCCCGGTCCGGCCGACATTTCGGTGCGCATGCCGTCGGCCTGCACGCCGAAGGGATTGACCGCGAACACGAAGGAGCGGCGGCGATCGAGGAACGTGTCGAGATGCAGCGCGATCCAGTCGTCGCTGGCAATGCGGTCGCGCTCGGCGAGCGTGGCGCGCACGGTCCCCGGCGGCGCAAAGGCGCGGATGCCCACATACAAGGCCTCCGGCGCGTACCACACGCGCACCTCGATGGCGTCTTGCGCCGGGCGCCCGTCTACCGGGCTGTACGACGTGAAATCCGTAAGCAGGCTCGCCCGCTGCCAGGCCGGCTCGTCGAGCACCCCGTCGATGGTGACGGTGTCGTTGAGGCGCGGGGCGCGCACGTCGATGCGGCGCGCGCGGCCGGAGTACACGTCCGCCGCCGGCGCTGCGGGGGGTGGGGTGGGCGACGCGGGGCGCGATGGCGGGAGGGTACTGGGACCGCTAACGACGCTTTGCAGCAGGGCGAACAGGACAGGGAGCATGCGCCAAGGTTAATGATGTGCGCACGCCCAAGCGACGTGCCCCCGTGACGCGCCCCCGTGACGCCGGCCCCGACTACGGCCGCCGCTTCGACCCCGCCAACACGCGGTAGTACTCCTCGACCAATGCGCGATACTCCGCCGGTGCCGCCGCACGAGCACCCGCCGCCGGCCGACCATCGGCGCCCAGTCCCACCGAGCGATACAACGCGAACTCGAAGTTCTTGAGGCGCTCGAGCATCGCCGTCTGTAACTGCTCGAGTCCCTTCGGATCGCCGAATGCGCGGCTGTTCTCGAGCTGACGCAACCCCTCGATGGCGCGATCGAGCTCACGGGTGTCCACGCCCTGCGCCGCCGCTTCGCGACGGAGCCCCTCCGCGTTCTCTCGACGCAAGCGGAACTCACGCGCGAATTGCTCCGGCGTACCAGACGGCATCACGCCGCCGTCAGGGCCGTTCGGTGACATCTGCCCGGAGGGCATGCCGCCATTGCGCATACCGCCATTGGGCATACCGCCATTGGGCATACCGCCGGCGCGCGGCGCACCGTTTTGGTTACCGCCACGGCCGCCGTTCGCCGGCTGGCCGCCTTGCTGGCCTTGTCCTTGCCCCTGTCCCTGTCCTTGCTGCTGGCCTTGTCCCTGACCCTGCTGTTGTCCCTGGCCTTGTCCCTGCTGGCCCTGCCCCTGGCCTTGGCTCTGCTGCCCCTGCTGACCGCTTGGCGGCCCCTGTGAGCCCTGCTGGGCCCCCTGCTGACCTTGTTTATCGGCCACGCGTTCGCGCAGCGACTCCAACCCCTCCACCAGCGCCCGCGTGCGCTCCAGCGTGCGTTCCTGCGTCCGCGCCGCCGACTCGCCCGACATCGCGCCCGTGGCCGCCCGCAGCCGGTCCGCCACGTCCTTCAGGTTCTCGCCGATCTGTCCTTCAAACTGCGACGCGTACTCGGCCGAGCCGCCGCGAATCACCTGCTTGCTGAAATCGATCTTGTCGGCCACCCGCGTGTCGCGAATGGTCTCCGCGGCTTCGCCCAACTTGCCAGCTGCCTTGGGCTGATCACGACGCGCTTCACGCGCCAACCGATCGGCGTCGGCTTCGAGTGTGCGTACGTCGTTGCCCAACGCATCCTTCTGCTCGCCCAACCGCCGCTGCTGTTCGTTACGCGTGTTCGGCGCCGCACCCTGCATTTGCTTCACCCTCTCGGCGATCTCCTGCTGTCGCGCTTCGAGATCGCGCGCGCGGTCGGCCAACTGCTGCACCCCACGATTGAGCTCGTTGGCGCGCGTGCCCTCGAGATTGCGCGCTGCCCGGTTCAACTCTTCGAGCGCGGCATTGCCCTGAGCCGCCGACCCGCTCGACGCCCGACGCATGGCATCGGCCGCCTGCTGCAGGCGCTGCGCGGCGTTGCCGAGTTCCGGGTTGTTCTGCTCGCGCGACAGGCGCTCCAGTCGACGCGCCTCTTCTTCGGCCTGACGCGCCAGCTCACGCTGCGCCCCGCTGTTGGCCTGCTGTCCCTGCGCGCCTTGCTGACCGCGGCCACTGCTCGACGAAGCACCGCCACTGCTGCCCGACGCGCCACCGCTCTGCTGCTGGCCCAACCGCTGACGCATCGCCTCGGCCTGACGCTGCATCCGCTCGTTCTCCTGCTGCTGACGCTGGGCGAGTTGACGCAGCTTCTCCAGCGTTTCGTCGACCGCCTGCTGCGCGCTCTGTTGCGACTGCGACTGCTGCTGCACGGCTTCGTACTGGTTGCGCAGCTTGTCGTTCTCCAGTTCGAACAGGTCGGCCAGATCTTCCGCCTTTTGTCCGCCGCCTCCTCCACCGCCGCCGCCTCCGCCGCCACCGCCCATCTGCACCTGCACGTCGCGGTACAACGCTTCGGCGCGCTGCAGATGCTGCAAGGCCTGTTGCTCGAGTGGCAACGCATCGGTGCCGCGACCACGTCCCAACTGTTCCTCGGCCAGCTTCATCGTGGCCGCGGCCGTTTCCGTTTCCACACGAATCTTGGCGAACATCGTGTCGCCGGCGGCAAGCCCGCGCTCTTTCAGGCTGTTCGCCAGCTTCGTCACTTCTTCCCGCAGCCGCCCTTCGGCGATCGTGAGCGTGGTGATGTTTTCGCGACGCTTCTTGTCGACGGTGCTGCTGCTGTCGCGCAACCAGTTGAAGGTGCCGGCCACCACTTCCTTCTGCCGTGCCACGAAGCCTTCCGGTGATTCACCCTGCGGACCGCCGCCACCGCCGCCCCCACCACCCTGTTGCTCGGCCTGCCGATAGTCCTTCGAGAACGGACGGACTTCGAGGAAGTACACATCGCTGCTGCCGGTGTGACCCGAGCCATCCTTGGCGACGGCGTGATACGCCACTAAGTCACCCGGCACCAGCGACATCTCCTCCAGGAACAGCGTGTGTGCCGCGCGCGCATCACGCGGCCGACGCGTGGTGCTGTCCTGCATCACGATGCGCTTTTCGGCCCCGCCGTTCACCCGATAGCGCAGTTCGAGCGCGACCACGCCCAGGTCATCACTGGCTTGCACTGCCACCGTCACTTCATCGGTGTTCGACGCCTTCGTGTCGCGTCCCGGCTCTTCGATGGTGACCCGCGGGCCGCGATCAGGGATCGCATCGATCACGTACTCCACCGAGCCCGCCACCGTGGTGCCGTCGGTGGTAATGAGGTCCACGTGGTAGAATCCGCTCTTCGCGACCTTGAAACGACCGGTCACCGCGCTGTCGCCGTCGATCGTCATCGGTGCCGTCGTGCCATCGTCGAAGCGCAACAGGCCGCTGGCGACCTTCCGCGTGACCGTGGCGTGCACCACCACGGTCGTACCAACAATCGCGGCCACATCACCGCCGTCTTCCACGTGCTCAGCCGGCATGCCGCTGTATGCCGGGAAGTTGAGATCAAGCGATACGTTCGACACCGCCGGCAGGTCGTTCACCGTAAGTTTGTACGTGGGCGAGCGCACGTCGGCCGACTCCACGTAGTACTCGGTGGGCTTCGTGATGTCGAACAACCGCGAACGGAAACGCGACGAGTCGGCTTCGGCACTCATGGGTAGCCGCTGCCACTCACTGGCCGAATCGCTGCGGAACACCAGTTCCGCGCCGTCCGCCGCGAAGCCGATCAGCGCCGCATGCACCTCAATCGCACCACCACGCGGCACCGCCACGTTGCCAGGCTCGATGTTGAGCGCGCGCACCGGCACCGCCGCTTCGGCAGTGCCGAACGGGACGAACAGTAACTTGGCGCCCTCACGCACCCGGTCCGGTCCCGCCACGAACATCAGCGCTGCCACCGCCGCCACACCACCCAACATCTGCCCGGCGCGCATCATGCGCGGACGTTCCAACACCGCGCGCTGCTGCAGCGGCGCAATCGCCGCACTGGCGCGCGACATCAATCGCGCCGACAGCGCGCCCGACTGCCGTTCGCCCACCGGCACGTGCGCTTCCTGCACGGCGGTGATCAGCGTTTGCTTGAGCTGCGGTGCCCGTTCTTCCACGTAGAGGGCGAAGCGCTCGTCGCTGGCACGACGCATCAGTGGCAACACCAGCCCGCGAATAAACGCCGCCGCGATCAGCGTATAACCGACCACGCGCGCAATGATCGGTGCTCGCCCGTCGCCACTGAACAGCGTGAGCACCAGCATGGTGGCCAACACGGCCAGCAACACCGATGCCCCGATCCACACCAGCGACTCGAGGAGAATGCGCTGGCGCCACTGGCGACGAAGCGCGCCGAGGGTGGTAAGGAGCTGACGGTCGGGACTCATGTGGGGCTCCGGTCGGAAGCGGACGCGGGAGGAACAGCACGGACACGTCGGGCCACGGCGCGCCATCCGCGCGTGGCCATGATGGTTTCGACGACCAGCATCAATGCGACCATGATCAACAGTACCCGCCACGGATTCTGGCGGCGCTCGAGCTCAGCCGTGGTAGGCGGGGCGTTCGACGCCATCGTGCCAGGCTCGGCGTCTCGCACGCCCAGCAACAGCTCGGTGGTGTCCATAGGCGTGAGCTCGGACTCACTGGCCGGCGCATTGGCCGCCACCCGACCGACGGCGGATCCCGTGGCACTCACCGCGAACGCCTCGTACACGCCGGCATCGGCCAGCGGCACCGCGGTGCCTAGTGAATCGGCCCGCGGACGCAGCAGTGTGCCATTAGGCGCGCGCACGACTGGATCATTCACCGACGGCGCCAGCGACCAACTCTCACTGGTGGCGCGCCACAACGGCACGGCATCACGCCCTGATGTGTGCAGCACGAGCTGTCGTACGAACGGCAGAAACGCCGGCTGCAGCGGAAAGTCACTGCGTTGCGCATCGAGCGGCACGGTGAGCACCACCAGGCGTCCCTCGCCAATGCGCTGCTCGAGCACGGCAGGGAGCCCATCGTCGAAGCGCGCCAGCACATCAACCGAACCGACGAGATCCACTCGCGGATAGCGCAGAAAGCGCACCGAACTCAAGGCATCGGGTACTTCGCGAAACGGCGTGAACAGCGGATGCTCGATGCGCACGTCGCGCAGCGTGCCCCCGCGATCGGCCAACCGGTCGGACAGTCCACTCATACGCACCGGCAGTAGCGGCAAGTTGTCGCCACGCTGGGCCGCGAGCCGCGAGCCGGCCGCGATCACCACACCGCCGCCCTTGCTCATGTACTCCTGCAGCGCCGCCACCGACGACGCCGACGGCAGCATATCCCAAAAAACGATCAGACTAGTGCGGGCCAGCGATTCCCGACTGACCGGGGTCGAGGCCAATCGATCGATTTGAATGGCGGGAGCGGCGCCGATGGCCAGCGCGCGCTCCAGGAACAGCGCTTCCCCGGCGGCGCCTTCCGACGGCGACACGAGCGCCACCCGCACGGCGTCGTCGCGCGGCACCACGGCGTGCAGCGTGTCATCGGCCATCAACGCGTCGGGCTCGAGCGACACCAGCAGCGCCACGGCATCATCAGGGGCCGGCACCGGCGCGAACGTGACCACCGTCTCGCCATCGGGCTGCAACGACACGTCGCTGGCTGCGGCGTCACGCCCATTCACCGTGAGGCGCGCCTTGACCAAGCGCGCCGCCGGCAGCTCGTGCGACTGTACGCGCGCTTTCACCGCGAGCAGCGAGCGCGTGCCGTCGCGCACACGCCGCGCTTCGATCACGCGCACCGCACTGTTGGCACGCACCGCCGCACCCACCGGAATGCTGCGCAGCTTCACGCCAGCCGGCAGGTCGATGCCGGCGATGCCCGCCGCGCCCGCCCGCTGCAAGTCGGAAATCACGATGATCTCGGCCGCCGCGAACGGCGCATCGAGCAGCATCTGGCGCGCCGTGCGCAACGCCGGCGCCAATCGGGTGCCGCGAGACATCGGCGTGAGCGTGGAAATGGCGGCCAGCGCCTGCGTCTTGTCGTCACTCAAGCGCTGCAGCACTTCGGAGGCATCGTCATACGCCACCACGCCTACCCGATCGCCGGTGCCGAGGGCGTTCACCACCGCCCGCGCGGAGTCGAGCGCCCGCGGCCACACGCCGTCGTATCCCATGCTGAGCGAGCGGTCGATCACCACTACCACGGCCTTGCGACGCGTGTCACCGCCGGTGGCGGCACGATCGGTGAGTACGGGACGCGCAAAGGCAAACACCAGCGCCGCCACGGCCAGTGCGCGCAGCAGTAGCAAGGGCCAATCGGTGATACGCTGACGCTGCGACGTGCGGATGGGCAGCTGCTCCAGGAACATCAGCGACGGGAACCGGTACGGCCGGTCTTTGTCGCGATGCCGCAAATGCATCAGCAGCGGAATCGCCAACGCAGCGAGTCCGGCCAGAAATGCGGGAACGAGGAATCCGATGCCCATGCGCGAATGACTCGGTTAGTCGATCGTCAGCGTACCCGACTGCGCGAGAGGCGCGCGTCGAGGTACGCATGGAGTGCACGGTCGAGGGGCTCGCTCGTGTCGAGACGCACGTAGTCGGCGCCGGCGCTGGTGAAGCGCTCCTGCAACGCCGCGTGGTGCGCGGTAATCAACGTCTGGTACTTCTCGCGCAGCTCGCCCGGACGCAGTGGCAGCAGCGCACCGCTCTCGGCGTCTTCGAACGTGGCCGGCATGTCGCCGGGCAATTGCTTCTCCGCCGGATCGACCAGATGAAACACGATCACGTCATGCCCGCCCATCCGCAGCGCCGCCACCGCGCGGCCCAGCGCGTCGGGTTGCTCGTAGCAGTCGGTGACGAGTACCACGATGCCCGTGCGCGTGGTGAGATGGCCGATGCGACTGATGGAGTGTACCAGCCGGCTCGGTCCCGCCGCCTTGGCGCGCGCCAGCGTATGCAACAGCAGCTGCAGATGACGCACCGAGGGCGGCACCACATCCACCAGCTCTTCCTTGAACGTGGCGAGCCCGATGCGATCGCCCTGCGACTTCGACAGCCAGGCTAGCGACGCCACCAGAAAGCGCGCGTAGTCGAACTTGGTGACCGCCCCGCTGCCGAAGTCCATCGAGCCCGACGCGTCGAGCGCGAAGATCACGCCGGCGTTGGTGTCGGCGTCGTACTCCTTGATGTAGAACCGGTCGGTGCGTCCATACACGCGCCAATCAATGCGACGCAGGTCGTCACCGGGCTGATACGAGCGATGCTCGGCAAAATCCAGCGACGAGCCTTTGCGCAACGAGCGGTGCTGGCCGTGCATAAAGCCGTCCACGACCGTGCGCGCCAGCAGCGCGAGATCGGAGATACGCGCCAGCAAGGCGGGGTCGAGAAAGGACGCGGGAGCGGTGGCCACGAATGGCTCAGAGCGACGAGCGGGGCAGCGGCACGCTCTCGAGCAGACGCCCGATGAGCGAATCAGTGGTCACCTTTTCCGATTGCGCCGTGAAGTTCACCAGCACGCGATGACGCAGGACCGGACGCGCCAGCGCCCGCACATCCTCGAAGCTGGCACTGGCCCGCCCCTGCAACAGCGCCCTCGCCTTCGCGCCCAACACCAGCGCCTGCGCCGCACGCACCGAGGCACCGTACGACACGAACTGGTTGACGTAGTCGGGCGCGCCGTCACCGGGACGGGAGGTCCGCACCAGCTTCACCGCGTAGCGCGTGACCGCGTCGGCGATCGGCAAGCGACGCACGACGCGCTGATACGCCAGGATCTCTTCCTTCGACACCACCGACTGTACCGCCTCCGGCGGCAGCGACGTGGTCGACTTCACCACCGCTACCTCGTCTTCTTCGGGCAGGTAGTCGAGTAATACTTCAAGCATGAAGCGATCGAGCTGCGCTTCGGGCAGTGGATACGTGCCTTCGAGTTCGATGGGGTTTTGCGTGGCGAACACGAAGAACGGTTTATCGAGCTCGTAGGTGCGTCCCTGCACCGTCACGCGACGCTCCTGCATGGCTTCCAGCAGCGCGGCCTGCGTTTTTGGTGGCGTGCGGTTGATTTCATCGGCCAGCAGCACGTTGGTGAACACCGGACCGGGCATGAAGGCGAGGCGCCGCTGGCCCGTGGCCGGATCGTCCTGAATCACATCCGTGCCCGTGACATCGCTGGGCATCAAGTCAGGCGTGAACTGGATGCGCGAGAACTTGAGGTCGAGCGCACGCGCCAGCGTGGAGATCAGCAGTGTCTTCGCGAGACCCGGTACGCCCACCAGCAGACAGTTGCCGCCGGCGAAGAGCGCGATCAGCGCTTGCTCCACCACGACGTCCTGACCGACGATGACTTTGCGCAGTTCGCGCGCGATACGTTGACCGGCGCCTTGCAGGCGGTCGGCAAGGACGCCGTCGTCGAGACGGTCGAGTTCGGACGTGGAGGGGGCCGGAGCAGTCACCTAATTCCTCGGGGGCTAACGGGTCAACGCGTAGATGATGTAGTTCACGCCGAGCTTGTACGCTTCGTTCGACATGTCGAGCGGGAACATCCCCGTGTCGGAGAACTCCCAGTACTCGGACAGGTCATTGTTGTAGTTCACGATCGCCAGCATGCGCTTCGTGGGGTCGTTCTCCTCGAACACGCCGTAGAACACCGACTTGGCACCCCGGTACATGGGGTGATCGTACTCCAGCGTCTTGATGCGATAAAACGAGTCGAAGATTGGATGCGACAGGTCTAACTCGATGGGCCGCAGGTTCGGCAGCACCTTCTTCATCTGGGTCTCGAAATTCATCCAGTGCTCGCCGGCGAAGTCATCGAAAATGATGAAGCCGCCCTTGGCCAGATAATTCCGCAGTCCCAGCGCCTCGGCGTCACTTGGGCGCCAGAAGCCTGCCTCCGCCATGTACGCGATGGGGTACTTGCCCAGCTGTGGGTCGTCGAGCGTGAGGATGTTGCTGGCATCGATGCGCACGCGCGTGCTCGACAACTCACTCACGATCTTGGTGAAGTGCCGTTCGCCGCGCGGATAGTCGTGACTCCAGGGGATGTCACGGCCGCCGCGGAATCCGCCGCCGCCGCCGAACTCCGGCATCTGGTACTTCACCCGCACGAAGGTGAGTCGTCCGTCGTAGGGCACGTTGGGCAGGAACGCCGGCTGCTGCCCGCGACGTTGCGCCTGCGCCCGCTCCATCGGCGAGAACGACGACACCAGCAGGGTGGTGCACAGCAGGGCGCGCGTGAGTGACATCATTTGCCGCGCAACTCCAGCAGGAGGGCCTGTGCCTTCTCGAACGACGGCGCCTCTTCGAGTACTTGGAGCAACTCACGACGCGCACCGGCGATGTCGCCAGCATCGCGTAGGGCGCGGGCCAGCTCATAGCGTGCGTCGAGCAGGTCGGTCGGCCCCATGGCAATGATGGCCCGACGCTCCAGCACGGCGCGTGCGCGATCACCTTGGGCCGCCGACAGCGTGGCCATGCGCCCATGCACCAACGGATCATACGGCCAGATCCAGTTCAGCCGATCGAGCGCGCGAATGGCGCCGGCCTTGTCGCCACGCGCCTCGCGGAGGTCGGCCTCCATCATATTCGCCTCCCAGGCCGTCTCGTTGCGGCTGGTGACGTATTCAACGAGGGTGAGGGCGCGCGTGGTGTCGTTCGCCGCCCGCGCCATCTCCGCCAGATACCACGAGGGGCCGTCTTCGCCGCCGTACTCCGGGAACATCGCGCGCGCCTGCTCGAACAGCGCTCGTGCGGCGTTGCGGTCGCTCCCCATCTTCATCGCGGCCTCGCGCATCGTGGCCACGAACTTTCCACCGCTGCTGTCGTTCGGTGTGGCCCCACGCACGGCCGCGATGGCCAGCGCGAACTTGCGCTGCGTGTACGCCTCGAACTCCGCGTCGATCTGCCGCGGCGTTTTGCCCAGCACCTTTTGGAAAACACCAGGCGTGTCCATGCCGTCGCGATAGCCCGTCAGCATGGCCGGCAATGCTGCGGCTCCGCGTGAGGCTTCCACCATTTCGCAGAACAGCGAGGCTTCGTAGTAGCTGAACTGCGTTTCCTCGGGGAAGCGCGGGCGCAGAAATCCGTCGCTGAGCTGACTGATGGGGCGCAGCTTGCCATTGGCCATGGCAATCACGTACGACACCGTGGCATCGGCGCCCCAGCCGCGGCCTACCCGGCGCTCTTCCAGCACCGACAATCCTTCCGACAGCCATCGCGGCACACGGTGGTCCGACGCGCCGAGCGTGAAGGCATGCGTAAGCTCGTGCCACGCCGTGCTGCCCCAGTTGAACTGCCCCTTTTCGCGACCGTTGGGCGTGTCCATGGCCAGCAGGCTGCCAAAGCTCACGCCCAGCGCGCCCAGTCCGGCCAATCCCACCGTGCGTACCGAGAAGTCGGCGTGATAGCGGTAGAACTCGAGACGCACCGGCGTGGGCGGCTTGTAGCCATAGCGCACCGCCAGCGAGTCGTACGCCTGTTCCAGCAGCGGCACGATATACAGCGCCAGCAAGTCGGCCTCTTCGGGCGGCGCGACCACACGAAAGCGTCCGCGATCGATCGTGCGGAACGTCTTCATCTTGTCGAGCAGATCGAGCGTGTTCTTGTGCCACAGGTTGAATGGATCCAGCGCGAAGGCTCTCTCCAGCGCGGCGCGCCCCGCGTCCATCTGCCCGATGCGCAGCTGGTTGGTGCCCATCACGCCGTAGGCCGGCACATACAGCGAGTCATAGCCGACGGCGCGCTTCGCGAGCGTCACCGCTTCGGTATACCGCCGCTGGCGCACGGACGCTTCGGCCAACTCGGTGTAGAACTGGGCTGGCGCCGGCTGCACCACCGTCACCGCCGCCAGCGACTTCTGGAACGTGGCGCTGTCGCCGTTCAAGAACGCCATCGAACCCAGCACCGACCACCCGGCGCTCGACGTCGAGTCGGCATCGATGGCCCGTTGCGCATATACCCGCGCCGAATCGTACGCCTCGGCGTCACGATGCATCTTTGCCACAAAGGCGAGCGCCTCGGCATAGCGCGGATCGCTCGCGATGCTCAGGCGCGCCGTGGCCATCGGGTTGCCCTTGCCCTCGAATTCTTCCACGCGCGCCATCGCCAGCAGTGCCTTGGCGTCGGTGGGAGAGCGACGCAGGATGCCCTCGAACGACAATCGCGCGTCGGGCGCGTTGTACTTCTCGAGGAACAGCTCACCGGCGCGCAGCGGCGCGTCGAGATTGGTGGAGTCAGCGGCGGTGGCGCGATCGAACGCGGCCAACGCCGAGCGCACGGCCTGCGCGTTGCCGACGCCGAGCAGCACGTAGGCGCGTCCGGCCGAGAGATATTCGTCGCTGTTGCGGGCGCCGCCCTGCTCGTATGCGGCGGTAATACGGCTCGCGCGCTGTGTGGCATCACGACGATCGCCACGTCGGGCCGCCGACTCGGCGGCCGCGATCTCGGTGGCCCAGCGGTCGGGACCCGGCTTCCGAGGTGGTAGTGGCGCCACGCGCGCCGTCGGTGGCGCGGCGGCGCG